>JBKJYB010000482.1:0-21240 GCA_046716045.1 Nitrosospira sp. | reverse complement strand
TATCTCAAATTTGGCTTTCTTAACCAGGCCCAGGTGCGGTTTGTAGAAAATAATCCGGGATCACTGATACAAGACAAGGCCGTAGATGATACGACCGATATCGGTCTTCGCCGGACACGGCTCGTACTTCAAGGGCAGCTCACCGATCGGGTATACTTTTACACCCAGTACGGGATGAATAATATCAACTTCCTGACTCAACAGAACGGCAATAGACATATTGCATCCTATTTTCATGATGCCTTCGCTGAACTGCGGCTGACTGAGGGGAATCAAATGACGGTAGGAGGGGGGCTCGGCATGTTTAACGGCCTGTCACGCTTCAGTGCCCCCAGCGTCAGCACCATTCTGACAATGGATGTCCCGGTCGGCGCTCAATACACTGCGGAACGGACATCCTCGTTTAACCGACAACTGGGCATTTATCTTCGCGGTCAAATCAGCAAGTTTCGCTATATTGTAGCAGCGAACGATTCGTTCCCGATAACAACTGACGGAATACCGAATGACGGTGCCATCTCGCCAAACGCTGCCAATTTTTCCCAAGTTGGCCATAACAAGAATTATACAGGGATGTTCTACTGGAATTTCTGGGATGTCGAACCGAATACCAACCCCTATATGCAGGGAACCTATCTGGGCAAGAAGAGCATATTGAATCTTGAAGCCGGTTTTGCCACACAGAAAGCTGCCACGTGGACGGGTACCTCGGCGGCGGACGCGAACTTCCATAATATGACACACTGGTCAGTCGCTATGTATCTGGATGCGCCAGTGGATAAGGTAAAGGAAACAGCCATTTCCGCTTACGCAGGATACTTTAATATGGACTATGGGCCAAATTATCTCCGCCAAAACGGCAATGGCCAGAACTCGGCTAACGGGCTTGGCCCGACCGGCAGCATCAATGGAGCAGGCAATACCTATGCGATGTTTGGTACGGGTGACATGGTGTATGCGTAGATCGGGTATCTGCTGCCTAAAGACTTGCTGGGAGGAAATAATGGTCAACTGCAGCCTTATGCCTCTATAACGAGTGCGAAGTGGCAGGCCCTGCATGATCAGATGAATGTGTTTAGCGCCGGAGTCAACTGGTTACTAAAAGGGCATAACAGCAAGATCACCTTTGATTACCAGAACAGGCCTATATTCAATTTCAATGCCGCGCACGAGGCCGTAAAAACTTCCAGCAGAGGGCAATTCGTCTTGCAATATCAGGTCGCTTTCTAGCAGCCCATATCCGGATTCTCTTGATTCAATCCTTGGGCGGAAAAACCTGATTGGGTCGATAAAGTTCCTTATTCTTCATACGAACCCCGGCTGCAAATCAGCCGAAGTTCGCTACTTCGCGGACATAATATCGCTGTCATATCAAATGATGTCCATCGCCTAGATTCAGATTAGCATCAGCTCGCGCCAGCGCAGGAAATCAGCAGGAACCTCATTACTGTCTGATGTTTTTTCGCGCATCTGCCTATTTACCTATATAAACGTCATCCACCCATTATCCGCCAGTTTCGGATCCGATAAGTTGTGCCACTGGCCCAGCAATACTGCTTTGAACATGACTAATGGATCTATGAACTCCGGTCCTTCGGCCCGGCTGACTTCGAGTTTGTAGAGTCCAGTAAGTTGAGCACGAAGTCTCTCCCAGTCAATCAGCGCACGCGCTCTCGCAATGTACTATCGCGCCTCCATTAAAAACGTCGCAGTGATCTCAAGAATTTGTGAAATCCATCGAGATGCGATGATTTAATAGATAACGGTTCGCAACATATAGGCCAGCAGCCATATCACCCCTGGAAACTATTGCACGAATTCAGGAAACCCTTTATATTTCTCACATGAAGCTGACTCATCACACTCTCCCGCACCGCTTTTTATACCATCCGCCGCTGCTGGCAAAACCGCTGCTGCGCCTCGCGCGCTAACTACAACACCCCCTCCAAGTTTTTACCCCTGCGGAATCTGTTCCCGGATTCGGTATCACGACGTAATTATTCTTTCTGAAATGGAGAAACCAGTGAAAGATCATTTGATTATTTTTGACACCACGTTGCGTGACGGCGAGCAGAGTCCCGGTGCATCCATGACCAGGGAAGAAAAAGTACGGATTGCGCGGCAATTGGAGCGCATGCGGGTGGACATAATCGAAGCCGGTTTTCCTGCCGCGTCCAACGGCGATTTCGATGCGGTGAAGGCGGTGGCTGACGCGATTAAGGACAGCACTGTATGTGGCCTGGCGCGGGCAACCGAAGCCGATATCAAACGCGCCGGCGAGGCGTTGCAAGGAGCCAGTTCAGCACGTATTCATACTTTTATTGCCACCTCCCCTATTCACATGGAAAAGAAACTGCGCATGTCTCCAGACCAGGTTCTGGAACAGGCGGTGAAAGCTGTGAAATGGGCTCGTCAATACACGGACGATGTGGAATTCTCCCCTGAGGACGCGGGCCGCTCCGATATTTCATTTCTCTGCCGTATACTGGAAGCGGTCATTGATGCGGGTGCAAAAACCCTGAATATTCCCGATACCGTTGGCTACACTATGCCGGAGCAATTTGGCAGCCTCATCCATACGCTACGCGAGCGCATCCCCAATTCCGATAAGGTGGTGTTCTCAGTACATTGCCACAACGACCTCGGATTGGCGGTGGCCAACTCACTGTCAGCGGTGATGAACGGTGCCCGGCAAGTAGAATGTACCGTAAATGGGCTGGGCGAGCGGGCAGGCAATGCCTCATTGGAGGAAATCGTGATGGCGGTACGCACGCGTCAGGATTTCTTTCCCTGCGAGACGCGCATAGATGCCGTTCATATCGTACCGGCTAGCAAGCTGGTGTCAGGCATTACCGGCTTTCCGGTACAGCCGAACAAGGCTATTGTCGGCGCAAACGCATTCGCTCATGAATCCGGCATACATCAGGATGGCGTGCTCAAACACCGCGAAACTTACGAAATCATGCGTGCCGAGGATGTCGGCTGGAGCGCAAATAAGCTGCTGCTGGGCAAACATTCGGGGCGTAATGCTTTTCGCAGCCGTTTAGCGGAACTCGGTATCGAACTGGAATCGGAGGAAGTGCTTAATGTCACATTCATGCGCTTCAAGGAACTGGCAGACAAGAAGCATGATATCTTCGATGAAGACCTGCATGCGCTGGTTTCGGACGACGCCATCACCTTGCATGAGCACTACAAGCTTTTGTCGCTGATTGCGCATAGCGAAACCGGCGAAACACCATATGCCAGTATAGTAATTGCCGAAGATGGCAAAGAATCGCGTGCCGAGTCGGATGGCAGCGGGCCGGTAGACGCCACTTTCCGTGCAATCGAGAAAATCCTGGCCAGTGGCGCCGACTTGCAGCTGTTTTCGGTTAACGCCATCACCAGTGGGACAGATTCACAAGGTGAAGTTACGGTACGATTGCAAAAATCGGGGCGCATCGTCAACGGGCACGGCGCGGATACTGACATTGTAGTGGCTTCCGCCAAAGCTTACCTCAGCGCGCTTAACAAGCTGCATAGCAAACTAGAGCGGGCTCACCCGCAGGTGTGATCCGAGGGCTGAGCGGAGCCGGAATATACCATCGTGGAACAGATAGAGAGATCAGCTGCATTGCTTCAGTCCATGGGATGCGCATTGGATTTTTCCCTCAATCCTGTCAGTCGGCATTACCGCTCATGAAATCCTCCCGATTCCTGGATTTCACACACTATGTCCTTGTCCGCTTCTTTCAGCATAACTGCACCCAAGTCGCGGCCAGTCTTACCTTCACTACGCTGCTTTCGCTGGTGCCATTGATCGCTATCGGATTATCCGTGGTGGCGGCATTCCCGGCGTTTGCCGAATATTCTGCCCAAATAAAAACATTCATTCTCACCACCATGGTGCCAGAAGCGGCGAATAGAGTCATCGCCGTATACATGCAGCAGTTCGCTGACAATGCGGTACAACTTACCGCCATCGGCACGGCTTTTTTGGGCGTGACAGCGCTTGCTCTTATGCTGACTATCGATAAAGCGCTGAATACCATCTGGCGCGTAACCCGATTGCGTCCGCTCCTCCATCGCCTGCTGATTTACTGGGCCACGCTGACCATCGGGCCGCTCTTGATTGGCGCAAGTTTGTCGCTGACTTCCTGGCTGATCGGCATATCCATGGGACTAACCCAGGATATTCCCGGCATCAAAATCGCGCTTCTGCAACTCGCGCCGCTGCTGCTGACGAGCATCGCCTTCTCAATCCCCTATCTTATCGTGCCTAATCGCCAGGTCGCATGGCGTCATGCGATCGCCGGAGGCGTAGCCGCGGCGGTGGGATTCGAGATAATGAAACAAGGGTTCGCATTTTACATTACTCACTTTCCCACGTATCAGGCGGTCTATGGCGCGTTCGCCACTGTACCGATTTTTTTGTTGTGGGTTTATCTCTCCTGGCTGATGGTGTTACTGGGCGCGGTGATCGCCGCCTCTCTCTCGAGCTGGCATTTTGCCGAATGGCGGCGTGATCCGGCAGCACAGGGTAGAAGATTCGTTGATGCACTACGTTTACTGCAAGCACTGGGAGAGGCCCTCAGGAGCGGAAGGGTCGAAACCTACGCTAGCCTTCACAAGCAACTCATGTTAAGTTTTGAAGAAATGGAACAGATACTTGAGCTGATGAGCCGTGCCGATCTGGTTCGGCAGGTGAAAACGGGAGGATGGGTTCAGATAATTGATCCCGGTAAAATTATGGTTGCGGATATTTATCGGCTGTTTACATTTCGTCCCGAGGCAGTGCGTACCGCCGCGGCGGGTGATGCAAACCTGGAGCGGTTGCTCGATATCATCTCAACCGGCATGAATGAGAAAATGAATGTGCCGCTGTCGCTACTTTTTGCGGAGGAAGCGTCCGGAAATTCGACACCGCAGCCAGATAGTGCCCTCACACAAAACGTAACCTCACCTGGAGTCACTCAGTAAAAAATGATGCAACGTTCGCTCGCCATCTTGTTCTGCGTACTACTGTCGCTGTCGCCTGGCGTCCAGGCAAAGGGATTTGTGTTCACAGATTCCACAGGCAAGAAGCTTACGCTCTCCGATTACAAGGGCAAGTGGGTCTTGATAAATTTCTGGGCCACATGGTGCCCGCCTTGCTTGAAGGAAATTCCCGACCTTGTGTCGCTCTATGAGAACCGCAAGGATGTAATGGTGATTGGAGTAGCGATGGACTACCAAAATCCAAAAACAGTGTTGAAATTTGCCAACTCACTGTCCATTTCCTACCCCATTGTATTTGGCGACAGAAAAATTGCCGCTCAAATTGGTCCGGTATCGATGCTACCCACCACATATTTATTCGACCCTGCCGGTCAGCCGGCAGCCTATAAAGTGGGATTAATTTCGCGAGAAAGTTTGGAAGAATTCATGCGCGAAAATTCCGCAAATCCTCAGAGCAATCATTCTGGAGAAAAAAGTCAACGAAAGCACTAACCCGGACGTTTCATAAATTGACGCGCGCCCTCGCTGGTCTTTTGTTTCGTATGGAAATTTTGTTCAGTCGAGCGTATGAATAACTACGCCACTCTTTCACAAAATCTCCCTACAAAACAAAACTCTGCGCAATCATCACGCGAATTTATGAAACATCCAGGCTAATAAATTCATGGGGAACACGCGTGACACAGCTTAAGTGACATCGGGCTGAAGAGTAAAATGGGCAGAAAGCAGTAGCATAAACGTCAGCCTTCATACATCCGTTTTTTTATAAAATCAATAATATCCTGCAGAGGGACAGCTTGGGACTTTTCATCCCGCCGTCCTTGATATTCGACATTTCCCACCTTCAAACCCCGCTCGCCGATAACAACGCGATGGGGGATACCGATCAGTTCCATATCGGCAAACATCACACCAGGGCGCTCGTCACGATCGTCAAGCAGAACATCGATGCCAGCGTTAACGATTTCGGCGTACAATTTCTCCACCTCTATCCTCACCTGCTCATTCTTTTTTAGCCCGATAGGAACGATAGCAATCTGAAACGGCGCTATTGCGTCCGAAAAAATAATGCCGCGCTCGTCATGGCTCTGCTCGATGGCCGCAGCCACAATACGCGAGACACCGATACCGTAGCATCCCATCTCCATCGGCCGTGACTGCCCGGACTCATCCAGGTAGCTGGCCTTCATCGCTTCCGAATATTTGGTGCGTAACTGAAAAATATGCCCCACCTCTATGCCGCGGCAGATCTCCAGCCGTCCCCCGCCATCCGGAGACGGGTCTCCGGAAACCGCGTTACGGATGTCTAGCGTATAGTCAGGCTCTTTCGTATCACGGTCAAAATTAACATTGGTAAGATGATAATTCTCTTCGTTCGCACCACAAATGAAATTGCTCATTACCGTCACGGAGTGGTCTGCGATAACCGGAAGCTTTAGGCCGGCAGGTCCTATGTATCCGGGAAGAGAACCGGTTTCCGCAAGAATCTCCGCCTCCGTCGCCAATCGGAAGTCGGCAAGGAAAGGAATTTTGCGGATTTTCGTCTCGTTGAGATAATGATCACCGCGCAGCAACAATAAATGCATTCCGCCACTCGCGATAGCCGCCACGGTTTTTACAGTGTGCTCTACAGGAAGGTTGAGAAACGCCGCAACCTCCTGACAGGTTTTTATGCCGGTCGTTTCGACTTTCCGCATAATGCCATTAGGCGCTTCGCGTGACTTTATCGGCCGCAGCGACTCGGCCATTTCGATATTGGCGGCGTAATCTGAATCCGGGCAGAAAACGATGGCATCCTCGCCCGAATCCGCCAGAACATGAAACTCGTGCGAACCGCTTCCGCCTATCGCTCCGGTATCCGCGGTGACTGCACGAAATTTCAATCCCATGCGGGTGAATATCCGGCGGTAGGTGTCATGCATTATTCCGTAAGTCTTCTCCAGGCTGGCAATCCCGGCATGGAATGAATAAGCATCTTTCATTATAAATTCGCGCGCCCTCATCACACCGAATCGAGGCCGGATCTCATCGCGGAACTTGGTTTGAATCTGATAAAAAGTAAACGGCAATTGGCGATAACTTTTGATCTCTCGTCGCGCAATGTCGGTGATAACTTCTTCATGCGTCGGACCAAAGCAGAAATCGCGCTGATGCCTGTCCTTGATTTTCAACATCTGCGGGCCGAATACGTCCCAGCGTCCGGTTTCCTGCCATAGCTCGGCAGGCTGCACCGCGGGCATCAGAAGTTCTACCGCGCCGCTCTTGTCCATTTCCTCTCGCACGATATTTTCAACCTTGCGCAGGACTCTCAGCCCCAGCGGCATCCATGTATAGAGGCCGCTTCCCAGACGCCTGATGAGCCCCGCACGCAACATCAGCTTGTGGCTCACCAATTCCGCTTCGGCAGGCGCCTCCTTAAGGGTGGAAATAAAAAAGCCTGATACCCGCATGCGCGTTCCCTTGTAACAATTGAATTACAATAATTCTACTCTGAAAAACCGCAATGCTTGCCTGAATCATCGATCCCCTGGGGCGGCAAGCAAGCAACATGATCCCGCGCCGAAGATGGGTGCTTGTTCAACCCCAAACCGCGTTAAACCTGTAGTGGTTGAGAGGATACAGAGTAAGGGAGCACGATAATATCAAAAAGCAGGCGTTAACCGAATACGGAGTTTATTAATCTCGTGACAGCTTTCAATCTAGGATAAAATATGAAAAAATTTGTCCTCTTGTGACGGATCAAACGGGTGAATCGCATGATCGACCGCAACGGATATCGCTCCAATGTCGGTATTATTCTACTGAACTCGAAGAATGAGGTCTTTTGGGGCAAGCGCATTAAGCAGGACTCTTGGCAATTTCCCCAGGGTGGTATCAAGGCGGGTGAGAGTCCGGAACAGGCGATGTATCGAGAGTTGACGGAAGAAGTAGGCTTACACCCCCGGCATGTCGAGATCATTGGCCGCACACGCGACTGGCTGCGTTATGAAGTGCCGGATCAATGGATAAGGCGCGACTGGCGGGGAAATTACAAAGGGCAGAAGCAAATCTGGTATCTTTTGCGCTTGGTCGGACGTGATTGTGACGTGTCGCTACGCACAAGCGTTCGCCCGGAATTCGATGCCTGGCGCTGGAATCAATACTGGGTAGAATTGGAATCCGTGGTCGAGTTCAAACGCCAGGTCTATCGACAGGCGCTGACCGAGTTGGCTCGCCTGCTCAATCGCGCCCCCTTTGATGGTAGCGGTTACGGCGGGGCCGGCTATCCTGGCGGCAGGGAACAGGCTGCGATTGCGCCCATCAAACGGGGTGAATAAGTAAAATGGACGAAATTCAGTAAAAGCACATTGTGCAACATTATCTCCAGCCTGTTAAGGCACTGATGGGCCCCTTCAAAATTCTGAATTTGCGAGTGTCCGCTTCACGGATTGCTTGTTTGTGCCGTTTTGCGGCACCACCTCACCGCTGCTTAATTGCTGAATGAGGAACACTTTCCTAGCATATCGAAACGGACACGGGATGAACTTTTCTGCTCTCATCTCCCAATATGACAAAACGAGCTTGCCTGTAGCGTTGAACTTTTAGAGGCGCCCATTACCACCAAGAGGTGCCCTGACGGATAGTTTGTAGGCGTAATCGGCTGCGCCACTACAGCCGCGTTTTTAGGAGATTACCGATGATAATGCGAACATTAATCATATCGCTGCTATCTATTGGAGCCATTGCCGCGCCAGCCACCACGCTTGCTGCTAATGAACCCATCCAGCCAATCGAAGCCGCGAAACCAAAGAATGCAGATATGGTAGAGCTGGGCAAGATGCTTTTTTTCGATCCGCGTCTATCGAAGTCTGGGTTCATTTCTTGTAATTCCTGTCACAATCTGAGCATGGGTGGCACGGACAATCTGCAAACGTCCATTGGCCACAACTGGCATCAGGGACCGATCAATTCGCCAACGGTATTGAACTCCAGCATGAATCTGGCGCAGTTCTGGGATGGCCGCGCCAAGGACCTGAAAGAACAGGCTGGCGGCCCAATTGCCAACCCAGGGGAGATGGGATTTACTCATGAACTGGCGGTGGGTGTATTAAGCTCCATTCCGCAGTACCGGGCCCGCTTCAAGCAATTGTTTGGCTCCGATAAAATCGATATCGGTATGGTAACCGATGCGATTGCGGCATTCGAAGAAACCCTGGTAACGCCTGACGCTCGTTTCGATAAATGGCTCAAAGGCGACAAGAATGCCCTGAACCAGGCTGAGCTGGAGGGTTACAAGCTGTTCAAGGAGAGTGGATGCACGAGCTGCCACAATGGCGCTGCTGTGGGCGGTGGCTCGTTCCAGAAATTTGGTATTCATGAACCCTACAAGACGACGAGCAAGGCCGAAGGCCGGTTTGCAGTAACAGGCAAGGACGCCGACCGCTTCATGTTCAAAGTACCAACCCTGCGAAACGTGGAATTAACTTATCCCTATTTTCATGATGGCGCCGCCGCCACCTTGGAAGACGCGGTGAATACCATGGGCCGGCTACAGTTGGGCCGCACCTTCAGCAAGGAAGAAAATGCCAAGATCGTGGCATTCTTGAAGTCGCTGACCGGGAAGCAGCCCGAGTTCAAATTACCCATCCTTCCGCCTTCCACCAATGAAACACCAAAGCCCAAGCCTTTTGGGTAATTAGCGCAATGGTGATACTTGTCGTAGCGTTCACTGTTTCAGGGTAAAACTTTCTAAATTTTGCCCAAGCCGAGAAGTACAGCTTGGGCAAAATTCAAACAGAGAATAACTCGATACTCCCGATTTGAGTTACAAGTCAGCCACTGATTTCAGCGGCTGTGTAGTAAAAGTGACAGCCATTTTTCCTGTATTGTCTTTAGCCCGGATGTTTCATAAATTCGCGTGATGATTGCACAGGGTTTTGTAGGGGGATTTTGTGAAAGAGTAGCGTAGTTATTCATACGCTCGACTGAACAAAATTTCCATACGAAACAAAAGACCAGCGAGGGCGCGCGTCAATTTATGAAACATCCGGGTTAGTCCCGATTAATTCAATTTCTTACGAATTAACGGTAAGTAAATTGCTGCTTGCCGGCCTGGCTCAATTTATAGAATCTCCTTTGTTTTGCGTTTCGACCAGGAATATGGATTTACTCCTGAAAATCAAGTAGAGTTACCTTTTGAATAATTAAAATATGGAGTCCCCCATGAGTGCGAAAGGGCAATTGTTACAAGACCCGTTTCTGAATACATTGCGAAAGGAACATATTCCAGTGTCAATTTATCTGGTAAACGGCATCAAGCTGCAAGGTCATATTGACTCGTTTGACCAGTATGTAGTATTGCTGAAGAATACTGTCACGCAGATGGTGTACAAGCACGCAATCTCTACCGTTGTCCCCGCCAGGGCAGTTACTATCCCATTTGAGGCGCCTGCTATACCTGATGCTTGAATGTCTCGCGGGTAACCCATCCAATGCTAACGCCGTTGTGCTGGTTAGCCTCGATTTTAAAGGCAGCGATTACGCCGAAAATCTGGAGGAACTACGGCAATTAGCCGCAAGTGATGCGCTTGCGATTCGCGCGGTGGTCGGGGGGAAACGCTCCCGGCCCGATCCTGCCACCTTCGCGGGCAGTGGTAAGGTTGGCGAGATTACGTCGGCATTAGAGCAAACCGGCGCATCACTGGTGATTTTCAATCATGACCTTTCTCCCGCCCAGCAGCGTAATCTGGAACAGCATCTCGGATGCCGTGTAATAGACCGCACCAGTCTGATTTTAGATATTTTTGCCCAGCGCGCCAAAAGCCATGAAGGTAAGTTGCAAGTGGAACTGGCGCAACTTGAACATCTCGCCACTCGCCTCGTACGCGGGTGGACACACTTGGAGCGGCAAAAGGGTGGCATTGGATTGCGCGGTCCCGGCGAAACCCAGCTGGAAACCGACCGGCGCTTGCTTGGTAAGCGGGTTAAACTACTTAAGGAGAAACTCGTAAAATTCCAGCGCCAGCGCGAGTTACAGCGCCGTTCCAGGCAACGCGCGCAGATGATGTCGGTCTCCATTGTCGGCTATACCAACGCCGGCAAGTCCACCTTGTTTAATAGGCTAACCCGTGCCCATGCCTACGTTGCCGATCAATTATTCGCCACGCTGGATGCCACCACCCGCAAATTGTTTATTCCGGATCATGGCTCACTCGTGATCTCGGATACAGTAGGTTTCATTCGCGACTTGCCACATACGCTTGTTGCCGCATTCCGCGCCACGCTGGAGGAAGCGGTGCAGGCCGATATATTACTCCATGTAGTGGATGCAGGCAGCTCCAATCGGGATGAGCAGATTGGTGAGGTAAACAAGGTACTGAAGGAAATCGGCGCCGATTCAATTCCGCAGATACTGGTACTAAACAAGATAGATCTGATGAATTTATCGGCTGGCTCGGCGGGGTATGGGCGCGATGAGTATGGTAGAATCGCACAAATTCGATTGAGCGCGAAAACCGGCGAGGGGCTGGAATTTATTAAGCTGGCGCTGTCGGAAGCAATTCAGGAGCGCACCCTACAACAGCGTGAAGACCCGTCAGAAATCGGAAGCGTAATTAACAGATACGCCACGCTTGGTTATTCTATTGAGTAGACGCAAGCAATCCGATTCGTATTTCCAAGATTGCTGGAACTCAGGTCTTTACCAATGCAGGTTTGATGGTTGTATCTATATTAAACGGAACAATAGGAATCATCATGGGATTAAATGATCCTCAGTGGGGAAGAAAAAAAGGTAATTCCGGTCCACCTGATCTGGATCAATTGTGGCGCAATTTTAATAAAAAGCTCAATAGTCTTTTTAAACGTAAGGGTGGTGCCGGTAACGGATCAGGTGGTGACGAGGGATCTGGCGGCGGCACGCCGAGGCGGTATGGCGGTAGCATCGGGTTGCTGATCGGACTGCTCTTGCTGCTGTGGATAGCCAGCGGATTTTACATTATCAACGAAGGCCAGCGTGGTCTTGTTCTGCGTTTCGGCAAATATGTTGAAACTACCCAGGCGGGCTTGCGCTGGCATTTGCCATATCCGGTCGAAATAGTGGAAACCGTTAACGTGAGCCAGGTTCGCACAGTGGAAATCGGCTATCGCAACAATGTGAGAAGTAAAGTGTTGAAGGAATCACTGATGTTGACTGACGATGAAAACATCATTGATATTCAGTTTGCCGTGCAATACATCCTCAAGAATCCTGAGGAATTCCTGTTTAACAACCGCGAGCCGGAAAACGCGGTGCTACAGGCGGCTGAAACCGCCATTCGTGAAATTATCGGCAAAAGCAAGATGGACTTCGTGCTATACGAAGGGCGCGAGCAGGTAGCAGCGAAGGCGACCCAACTGATGCAGGGAATTCTTGATCGTTACAAAATAGGGATCGCCATCAGCAAAGTCACCATGCAGAACGCGCAGCCGCCGGAGCAGGTGCAAGCGGCATTTGACGATGCCGTCAAGGCGGGTCAGGATAGAGAGCGGCAGAAAAATGAAGGTCAGGCCTATGCTAACGATGTTATCCCGAAAGCGAAAGGTAACGCCGCACGTCTGCTGGAAGAGTCTGAAGGATACAAGCAACGGGTGATTGTGAGTTCCGAGGGTGATGCCAGCCGTTTTAAACAGGTTCTCGTCGAATATAACAAGGCCCCCGGTGTCACCCGTGATCGTCTCTATCTGGATATGATGCAGCAGGTGCTTTCCAGTACGAGCAAAATACTTGTAGATCAGAAGAGCAGTAATAACCTGCTTTATCTGCCGCTGGATAAGCTGATCCAAATGAGTGGGCCTTCATCACCGGCCACTTTAGCGCCCGACGTGATGCCTGCAGCTCCGCCGGAGGCTGTGCCTGACGCTGCTCGGACGCGTGAGGCATTTCGTGGTCGTGAACGGGAGACAAGATAAGTGAAAAACCATACCTCAATGATATTGGGTGCTGTTGTCGCTCTGTTTCTCCTTGCCAGTTCATCGCTGTACATCGTAGATCAGCGCCAACAGGCAATCCTGTTTCAGCTGGGTGAGGTAGTCGACGTAAAAACTTCGCCTGGCCTGTATTTCAAGATTCCGCTGGCGCAGAACGTACGCTATTTTGATTCTCGTATCCTGACCATGGATACAGCCGAACCGGAACGTTTCATAACTTCGGAAAAAAAGAATGTGCTGGTGGATTTGTTCGTGAAGTGGCGTATTGTCGATGTCAAACAGTATTACATCAGTGTACGCGGAGACGAGATGTTGGCGCAAACCCGGCTGTCACAAACGGTAAACTCCAGCTTGCGGGACGAGTTCGGCAATCGCACAGTGCATGATGTTGTTTCCGGAGAGCGCGACAAGATTATGGAAATCATGCGTCAGAAGGCCGATGCCGATGCCCGTAAGATTGGAGTGGAAGTCGTGGACGTACGTCTGAAACGAGTAGACTTACCGCAGGAAGTAAGCGAGTCGGTCTACCGCCGCATGGAAGCGGAACGGAAGCGCGTGGCGAATGAGTTGCGATCGACTGGCGCGGCGGAGTCCGAGAAGATTCGCGCCGACGCCGACCGTCAACGCGAAGTCATTCTTGCAGAAGCTTATCGACAGGCCCAGGAGGCAAAAGGTGCCGGTGATGCCAAGGCTTCTGCAATCTACGCCGAAGCTTTTCAGCCGAACCCGGAATTCTATGCTTTTTACCGCAGCCTGGAAGCGTATAAGCAGAGTTTCAAGAACAAGGGGGATATGATGGTTCTGGAGCCCAATTCGGAGTTTTTCAAGTATTTGAAGAATTCGGGGCGAAGTACGAAATAAATGCAGGGTGATTCTATAATTCCGGTTTTGGAGCGGGATTTACCACTGTACTCTGCTGTCCGCGACAAGACTGTTAAACGGTAAAATGCCATCTACTATCATCCTGCTGTTCCTTTCTGGTTTTTTTCCGGCAAAAGAGCTCACATAGCGTTGTGAATTTATTGAGGTGTCTACTGGGGTTGTGGCGACATGTGGGACACTTTGTTACTCGCATTTGCGCTGATGCTGGTGATAGAAGGGCTTCTTCCTTTCCTTATGCCAGGTGTCTGGCGCGAAACCTTCAGAAAACTGATCGAGGTTGGCGACGGCCAGATACGCTTCATCGGTCTAACCTCCATGCTGGCTGGGCTGCTGTTGCTTTATCTCGTGAACTAGCAGTCTGTCGGACTTGGAGAATCGAAGCCAAGTAGTGACTGTATGAGGATGGATTTAGAGGAATTTGAAGGTCAATAGTTATTCTGTTGGCGGAAGAAGTGTCGAAATATGCGTCGGCCCGGCGCTTTTACGGCCGATCTGCTTTAAGCCCAGCAAGCTGCCAGGTTTTTTGTGTCATTGTATTTCTGTTCGGACGTAACTGAATCGTTAACATGCGTAATTGGATTCTTCCTGAATACGTCGAGGATATCCTGCCCGCCGAGGCGCTGCGCATCGAGATGATGCGCCGGCGCATTATCGACTGGCTCCTGGTACACGGCTATGAACTGGTGGGCCCGCCTTTGCTGGAGTATGTGGAATCCTTGCTCTCAGGCAGCGGTGGCGACATGGATTTGCGCATGTTCAAAGTCGTGGATCAGTTGAGTGGCCGCATGATGGGGCTGCGTGCGGATATGACGCCGCAGACGGCGCGTATAGACGCGCACCTGCTGAACCGCAAGGGAATCACCCGCCTATGTTACGCGGGAAGTGTGTTGCATGCCCTTCCGTCGGGATTGACCCGGACCCGTGAGCCCCTTCAGATTGGTGCGGAACTTTATGGTCATGCCGGACTGGAAAGCGATCTGGAAATCCAGCGACTCATGCTGCAAACTTTGGCAATTGCCGGTATAGGAAATATTCATCTTGATCTCGGCCATGTTGCTGTATTTCGTGGCTTGGTCAGAGGTGCAAGGATTCCTGTCGAACTGGAGAAAGAGTTATTTGGTGTATTGCAAGCCAAAGATATTTGCGGATTGAAAGAACTCTGCGCTGGGCTGAGTAAAGATGTGGACGCGCATGCGCGGCAGGCGTTGTTGCTGTTGCCGGAGCTATACGGCGACGGTGAAATACTGGCGCGCGCGCGTAAATCCCTGCCGGATTACCCTGAAATCCGGGACGCGCTGGATGAATTGGAAGCAGTTGCATTGGAGTTGAGGCCCATGGTGGAATCGCTGGCATTTGATCTGGCGGATTTGCGTGGCTATCACTATCATAGCGGCATGGTGTTCGCTGCTTATACCGGTAATTGCTCTAATGCAATCGCGCTGGGGGGGCGTTATGACGAGATCGGCAAAGCATTCGGAAGAGCTCGTCCGGCCACGGGCTTTAGTATGGACTTGCGGGAATTGGCCGGGTTGGTGCAGTCTGATCTTTATCCCAAGGCAATCCTGGCGCCTTATGCCAAGGGTGACAAAACGCTGGAAGAGAAAATCGGACAGCTTCGCAGTGAAGGACAGATAGTCGTGGTTGAATTGCCCGGGCATGAGCGCGACCAGAATACAGTTAACTGTGACAGGAAGTTGGTGTTGCAAGATCAAGGCTGGATCATAATTGATATCTAATCTGAATTTTGAATATGCTGGTTTGAGAAATACCTGCCTGGAGAGCCGTCGTTTTCGTGCCATTCGGACTCAACAGCGGGTTAATTTTAGAAATTTACGACATGACTAGAAATGTGGTCGTCATCGGTACCCAATGGGGCGATGAGGGCAAAGGCAAGATAGTGGACTGGCTTACCGATCACGCCCAAGGCGTGGTTCGATTCCAGGGAGGGCATAATGCTGGGCATACGCTGGTCATTGCCGGCAAGCAGACGGTGCTGCATCTCATCCCTTCCGGAATTTTGCGTGGCGGTGTCGCCTGCTATATTGGCAACGGTGTCGTAGTGTCTCCGCAGGCATTGCTGGACGAAGTTGATATGCTGGAGCAGGCGGGGGTTGACGTGCAGGGGAGGCTCCGCATAAGTGAAGCATGCCCGCTTATTCTCCCGTGTCACATCGCACTTGATAGCGCGCGGGAAGCAGCCAGAGGGACGGGTAAAATTGGTACCACGGGACGCGGTATCGGCCCCGCTTACGAGGATAAGGTAGCGCGGCGTGCGGTACGCCTGCAGGACTTGTTTCATCGTGACCGCTTCGCGGCCAAGCTGGGCGAGATGCTGGACTATCACAACTTCGTGCTGAAGAATTATTTCCACGCACCGATAGTGGATTTTCAGCAAACCATGGATGATACGCTGGCCTTGGCGGAGCGCATCAAACCCATGATGGCGGATGTCCCGCGACTTCTATTTGAAGCCAGCAAGGCCGGTAGCAACCTACTGTTCGAAGGTGCACAAGGAACATTGCTTGATGTTGATCACGGCACTTACCCTTTTGTTACGTCAAGTAACTGCGTCGCCGGCGCGGCAACCACCGGGAGCGGCATCGGCCCGCAAATGCTGCATTACGTATTAGGCATTACCAAGGCCTACACTACGCGCGTCGGTGCGGGTCCCTTTCCCACTGAGCTGGACAACGATGTAGGTAAGCATTTGGCTAAACGAGGCAAGGAGTTTGGCGCAACCACGGGACGCCCGCGCCGCTGCGGCTGGTTCGATGCCGCCGCGTTAAAGCGCTCCATTCAGATTAATGGCGTGTCCGGATTATGTGTTACCAAACTGGACGTGATGGATGGTGTGGAGACACTGAGATTGGGCGTGGGTTACAAGTTGACTGGCGATGGCAAGGACGAGAAATACAGCAGCATCCTGCCGGTGGGCGCGGATGAGCTGGCTTATTGCGAGCCGGTTTATGAGGAGATGCCGGGATGGATCGGCAGCACCGTAGGAATCAGGAATTTTGAGCGATTACCCAAAGCGGCGCAGAATTACCTGAAACGCATGGAAGAGGTGTGCGAGGTTCCGATAGATATGATATCAACCGGACCGGACCGGGAAGAAACGATTGTGCTTCGGCATCCGTTTGAGTAATAATTATTATACGCACGTCGTAACCGGGGCCTCTGCCGCAGATCAAACAATCTTCTGTCGGGATTTTCTGTAGGTCGGGCAGGCGTGCTGTGCGCTAAATGCGCCGGTCCTATCCCAATCATGGCGTGTCACCCCACCTGCGGGTTTCAGTCCTTTAGGCCGTTTAGTCCCACAATACAACTGAATCGTATGAGCCCCTACACCATACGCATGGCAGATTGGCGAGATGATGGTGTGGCACTACGTATGGTGCGTGAAACGGTGTTTGTTCGCGAACAGCATGTCCCCGTTGAGTTGGAGTGGGATGAGTTTGACGTAGGCAGTCTGCACCTACTGGCGGTTGATTCAGCGGCGAATCCTATTGCCACGGCCCGGTTGTTGCCCAGCGGTATTGCCGGGCGCATGGCGGTGCTTAGGGAATGGCGAGGTAAAGGCGTGGGTAGCGCACTAATACTGCGGGTGCTGGAAGAAGCGGAAAGGCGGCAAACTCGGCAGGTTGTTTTGAACGCCCAGATCCACGCCGCGGGATTTTACGCGAAATTCGGTTTTCGGGTGGCGGGGGAAGAGTTCATGGATGCGGGGATACCCCACGTCAGAATGATTCTCCGATTATGCGGGTAGATCGATCGGTTTAAGTTGTTGAGGCGAAATGAATTCGCTGGATGAAAGCCCGCCAACAACCGCCGTGTTCATGCATCAGAACGGCAACATGAAATCGAGCGATAATACAACCTGGTCTTTATGCCCGCCGAAGGGCCTATAGTCTACGTTATGCAAGCCGTCCACAGCATCGTACCGGACATTCGGGCGAACGTTAAATTGTTTCATCGCCTTCCAGTCCAGCTTCAGCGTTCTTGCCGCCTTCCAGTTCATGCCCAGGGTAACCGCGTAATAATCGGCAGGAGCACTGGTGGAGTTGCCGAACCGGCCCGATCCCAGCGCATAACTAAGCCCCTGGTTGTTGGTGGCGGCAGCCACGCGGCCGGGGGAAAAGACACGGAAACCGTCTCTATCGCGAAACCACTCGGCACGGACGCCTATCGATAGATCAGGCGTGATGTCATAGTACGTGTGCGTGTTGATGCCATACCACTCGGCATTCTGGACCACCCCGTTCACCAAAACTCCGCCGGCATAACCATGGTCGTGTTGCAAAACAAAATTTGTATTGGGCGTGATCCGGTGTTTCAGCACGATGCTGTACATCCCCCACGGCTCGTTGCTTCGTGTTGAGGTCTGGGCGTAACTCCCGCTGATATTGGCCGAACTCCCCTTGTCATCGCTGGTCCAGGTGATACCGGCCAGACCACCCCAGTTACCCAACTGTTTATCGAAAGCGCCATCCCAGCCGCCAGTAGCGCTGCCGGTAGTTGTGCCTCCCATCACCATCACGTTCTTGTTGACGTAGTAGTTACCCAATGCACCGGTATGAGTAAAGGGTTCGCCATACTGCATGGTGTAGGCATGAGAGTAGAAGAAATTGTTGGGGGCCGGAACCGACTCATAACCGATCGGTGTATAAAAATGGCCGACCTTGACGTTCAGGCCATTGCCGACCGGCACATAAACTTCCGCATAAGCTTGCGGGATCGCGATGCCGTAGTAACGCGTCGAAGCACAGCACAAATCAAGATCCCAGTTGCTTCTGGCCAAGGGTTGTCCGGAATTAACATCAAATGCGGGAACGCCATACGCCTGCGTAAAAATGGCGTCCGTACCGAACAAGACATCGAAACGTCCGCCGAAATCCCACTTGCTGCCTTGCGCTACTACGGCGCGCTCTAAGAATATATTAAACTGATTCAGCTGAAATCGATTGGCTTGATCACCAAAAGTAACCGGACCATTGAACCCGTCAATATGGCTAGGATTGAAAGTCGCTCCACCATTGATCCATCCGCCCACCCTTATTCCGCTTTTTTTAAAGAAATCCACTACAGAATTGGATGAGGTATCAGCTGCGGTACCGGCCGCAATATTGGCTGCAGCCGCGTTATTGGCCGCAGTATTGGCTGGAGTATAAGTCGTGGGATTAGCATGAGCTTCGGTCAAATGCATGGCCGTTGCTAACAAGCTACCCATAAAGGCAACCCGCAGCTGGACTCTGCGTTCTGGCAGGCATGTCATGGTTGGATCCCCCCCCGGTAGAAACACTACAGTTAGAATAGGTATTGTTTTCCGAAACTTAACACGATATATGTGGGTATATTGTGAAATAATTGTGAAATAATTGTGAAGTTGCTGAATTTACAACACTGAGCAGGAATAGCGCGCCGATTGAAAGAAATTGCTGGCCGACGCGCAATTATCGTCATGTTTATCAGAGGGGGCACCCACTACTGCGCGCGCTCTTCTGTGCAGCGCAGTCCCAACAATGAGAGGCCGCGATTTTACTTCTCAATTGATAATCGATTCAGATTCAGTCATGCTTAATGGTACTGTCCAGCCTGCCTGGAATAGCAAAATCAGAAAGGAATGGTTGCGTCCAGAGAGAACAGAAATTGATCCTTCCTGCTATCGAAGGGCCGATAGGACTGATCGATGCCATCTGCTCTGTCATAACGGATATTGGGACGGATATTCAGCTTTTGCATTGGCTTCCAATCCACTTTAAGTCTTTTTGCCGGTTTCCAATTCATGCCCAGGGTGACTGCGTAGTAATCAGCGGGCGCCGCAGTGGGCGCGAAAGCGCCGGCAAAACTGAATCCTGTGTTATTGGTAGCGGCAAGCACCCGGAATGGAGAGGGAACACGAAAACCATCTCTATCATGAAACCACTCTCCACGCACCCCTATGGACAGGTCCTCCAGAAGGTCATAATACAAATGCGTGTTGATGCTATACCATTCCGCATTTTTAGGTGAGCCGTTCAACAAAACGCCACCAGCATAACCGTGCGTGTGGTGCAAAACAAAGTGTGTTTTGGTTGTGATCCTATGTTGCAGCACAACGCTGTACATACCCCAGGGTTGATTGCTTCGTGTGGAGGTCTCGCTGTAGGTACCCGTGACATTAATCGAGCTTCTCTTATCATCACTGGTCCAGGTAATTCCGCCGAGACCACCCCAGTTACCCAACTGTTTATTAAAACCACCGTCCCATCCACCGGTCGCGCTTCCGGTGGTTGCGCCACCCATCAGCGACCAATTCTTATTGACTGGGTAGTTACCCATCAGCCCGGTATGGGTAAAAGGTTCGCCATTGTTAAAGGTATAGGCGTGAGTATAGAAAAAGTTGTCAGGCGCCGGGACCGTTTCATAACCGGTTGGCGAGTAAAAATGGCCTACCTTGACGTTCAGGCCGTTACCAACCGGAATATAGGCTTCCATATAAGCCTGCGGGAGCGCGATACCATAGGTACGAGTCGAAGAACAGCACAAATCCAGATCCCAATTTCCCCTGTTCAATGGCTGCCCGGAATTTACATCAAAGGGAGGGATGCCGAAAGCCTGGGTATAAATAGCATCGGTACCAAACATGAAATCAAAGCGGCCGCCGATATCGAACGCCTTACCTTCGGTCAATACGGTACGCTGTATAAATATATTAAACTGATTCAGCTGAAAACGGTTCGCCCGGTCAGCGAAAGTGACGGGGCCATTGTAGCCATTACCCGGAAAATTCGGATTGAAAGTCGCTCCGGCATTGATCCAGCCACCCACCTTTATGCCGCTGTCTCTAAATAAATTTGCTAGGTTATTGGCATAAGTGTTATTGGCGTAAGCGCTGCTGACGGTCATAACAATTGATAACAGACTGCCTGCTATGGCAAATAGCATCCGGCTTCTGCATTTGGGCAGACATTTCATTTGTGAATTTCCTTAGTTCCCTAGACATAAGGACCTGATAAAAAATAAATTATTATTATTTTTAGGTGCAATATTACACAGCACCAATCCACCACTACTTCTCTCAAACATAAAAAAACACATTCGTTTCATAAACCGCCGTTCCGTCGGCACCGCTCACCCTGATCACGGCCTACCGAAATTAAAAAGGAATCGTAGCATCCAGCGAGAACAAGAATTGATCCTTTCGGCGCCATTGAAACCATCGGATGGATTATTCGCGTTATAAGTCCCGCCACCGTTGATCCAGCCGCCGAATTCCATGCCGCTATCTTTGAACAGGCTCTTTAAGCTGCTGGCATGAACATTATTCAAGTTCGAGATAGCCCGCAGCAGGATGCCGGCGACGGCGAATATCGTCTGGTTTTTATGTTCCGATGTACGATCCATTTATATGATTTTCCTCCTTCAAACAAAAATCCATAGAAACCTACATAT
>JBKJYB010000481.1:0-2762 GCA_046716045.1 Nitrosospira sp. | reverse complement strand
GATGAGTTGCGTTATGAATATCCTGAAGAACTGACCGGAACGGATGCCAGAGCGGGCGAGACTTATGCGGATTATCTGCGGCGGAAGGTCGAGGAGGGCATGGGAAGACGTTTTCCCAACGTGGCTTCAGTCAAGGTTAGGGATCAGATCGAGCAACAGTTGCAACTGATCGCCGAGCTTGAGTATGAACCCTATTTTTTAACGGTGTTCGACATTGTAAGGTTCGCCCGGTCGAAGGGCATTCTTTGCCAAGGGCGTGGCTCGGCAGCCAATTCAGCGGTCTGCTATTGCCTCGGTATTACCGAAATCGACCCGGAGCGCGGCAATTTGCTGTTCGAGCGGTTTATCTCCAGGGAACGCAACGAGCCGCCCGATATCGATGTCGATTTCGAGCACCAGCGCCGGGAGGAAGTTATCCAGTATATCTATCGGAAATACGGCCACGATCGCGCTGCCATCGCGGCCACTGTCATCACCTATCGCACTCGTTCGGCGATTCAGGATATCGGCAAGGCGCTCGGGCTCGATATTGAGCGCATCAAACGGCTATCCAGCTCTTTGGCCTGGTGGGATAAAGCCTCGGATATTCGCAATCGCCTGGCCGAAAATGGCTTCGATCCTGACAGCCCGGTTATTCAGAAGCTGATGCAATTGATTCCAGTCTTATACGGATTTCCGCGCCATTTGTCCCAGCATGTAGGCGGCTTCGTCATCTCGCGCGACAAACTGTGCCGCATCGTACCCATCGAAAACGCCGCCATGCCGGATCGACGCATCATCCAGTGGGACAAGGACGATCTTGCAGCGGTGGGGCTGATGAAAATTGACGTGCTCGCGCTGGGCATGCTATCGGCGATCCGCCGCACACTCGATCTGGTCTCCGCCCGGCGTGGCATCCCCTTCCAAATGCAGGACATCCCGACGGAAGATGCAGCAACCTACGATATGATCTGTAAAGCCGACACCATCGGCGTCTTCCAGATCGAATCCCGGGCACAGATGTCGATGTTGCCGCGCTTGAAGCCACGAACCTTCTACGATCTGGTCATAGAAGTTGCCATCGTCCGCCCAGGGCCCATTCAGGGCGGCATGGTGCACCCTTTTCTGCGCCGCCGCCAACGACTGGAGCCCGTGAGTTATCCAAGCGATGAAATTAAAACCGCTTTGAAGCGAACACTCGGCGTACCCATCTTCCAGGAACAAGTCATGCAAATAGCAATGCTTGCCGCCGGCTTCAGCCCAGGCGAAGCAGACCAGTTGCGGCGCTCTATGGCTGCCTGGAAAAGAAAAGGCGGGCTCGGCTCCTTCCATGCACGGCTAATCAACGGCATGGTCAGCCGAGGTTATGACCATGAATCTGCCGAACGGATCTTCCGGCAAATCGAGGGTTTCGGGGAATACGGATTTCCGGAATCCCACGCCGCCAGCTTTGCGCTGCTGGTGTATGTATCATCCTGGCTTAAATGCCACGAGCCCGCCGCATTCCTGTGCGCGATGCTCAACAGCTTGCCGATGGGTTTTTATGGCGCTTCGCAACTGATCCAGGATGCGCAACGGCATGGCGTTCAAATCAGGCCGGTGGACGTGACAATCAGCGGGTGGGATTGCACGCTTGAAGAACAGATGACGAAGGCTTCTCGACCCGCCCCACCCAATGTGCGGCTGGGCTTGAACAGGGTGAAAGGCATCGGCCTGAAAGCCGCCACGCATATCGTTGAGACAAGAAAAACGGCTTCTTTTGAAAGCACGGCCGATCTGGCGAACCGCGCCTCTCTGAATGCTACTGAAATACGCGCCCTCGCCAGCGCCGATGCATTATGCGCCTTGGCAGGCCACCGGCGCGAAGCCCTATGGATGGCCGCCTCCCATATCAGGCAATCAGATCTGATGCGAGATGCTCCAGTAAAGGAGACATTGCCCACCATTGCTGCTGCGCCTGAAGGAGAGGAAATTGTTTCTGATTACGCCAGCATGGAACTCACCCTGCGCAGGCATCCACTTGCGTTGCTGCGGCCGAAACTGGCCAGAATGAATTTGCGCTCGGCAATTGAGCTGGATAATTACCCGACCGGGCGACTGGTGCGGACGACCGGTATCGTGACATGCCGGCAACGCCCTGGAACTGCCAGCGGCGTCGTATTCGTAACGCTGGAAGATGAGACCGGGATAATAAATGTTGTGGTGTGGAACCTGCTCGTCCTGAAACAACGCCGCGAGCTATTGAACTCAAGACTTTTGACGGTGTACGGCGTCTGGCAATGCGAAAGTGAAGTCAAACATTTGATCGCCAAGCGGCTGGTGGACCATAGTCATTTGCTGGGTGACCTCAGGGTGGAAAGCCGGGATTTTCATTAAGCCAAGACAGTAGTAGGGCGCCAATAAGCGAAGCGCATTGCGCCGTATGCCTATGTCAATCTTCATATTCAAGACTGTCTTCATCACCCCCTGCCCAATTCGCCGAATAAACACCCTTCTCGACCAATTGATGAAAAGTCGAATACGGCCACTCACTCACTCGTTTAACCAAGCCGTGCTTGAGCGGATTGATATGAACATAATCCATATGCGCACAAAAATCCGCGTCATCACGAATCAAATGCTCCCAATAACGGCGTTGCCATATGCCCCGTTCACCGCGCGCCATGCGAACCCGTGAGCGCCGTTCCGTAATGGGTAATGCCTTGGAAAAGGCAATTTTGATCAATCGCCAGCGGGTCGCGAAGTCGGCGTCATTGGGTGGAAGTTCAATGACACAGTGGAGA
>JBKJYB010000480.1:0-4632 GCA_046716045.1 Nitrosospira sp. | reverse complement strand
AGTGGGCAGGCATGGCCAGCGCATCGCCTATAAATAGCCCCCATAGCGCGTTACGCATGCGCCTTGCGCGAGTTTCAGCCGTGCTTGTGCTTGTGTAATGATTCATAGATTTAGATTCTTAAGGAACCCCTTAACAAGTCCTCCGCGGAGCGGGTTGCTGTTATCAGGCAAAAAAATATAGACGGCAATGCTCGTAATCAGTTCAAGCAGTCGCGCAGGAACCGATCAGTTTCAGTGGGACGCTTGGTAAAATCCATGCGCAACTCTATTTCTCCGGGTTAAGCATGCTCCGCATCCAGCTCGTTAGCCAGCGCTCGCAATGCCGCGGAAATGACTACCGGGTAAGGTGGAGCCATCTCAAGCGTGGTCATTGCTTTCGGTAGATGAGCATATCCCGCCAATGTCCGTTGGCGCATTTGGTCCAGCGTAGCATTTGCACGGATGCGCCGGCCGGCCTGCATAACAGATATGAGGAGCGGTTGACCATCATGAGGATCATTTTCCTCCAATGCCACAACATCACCAGCCATGCAGCCATCCGCGCTGGTGTTGCGATATACCTGTTTTCGTCCCGGCCAAGTGGCCTTGCCCTCCGAGCGTTTGCGGCGTGGTTTGCCGGCATACTCCTGCAGCTTGTAGGCGCAATCCAGCGCGGGCGCGTCGCTTGAGACATCCAGCGCGGTACCCACACCAAAACCGTCTATTGGCGCAGCGGTCGACAATAACTCACGCAGCCGATATTCATTCAGATTGCCGCTGGCAAAAATGGTCGTCTTCTCCAGTCCGCCTTCGTTGAGTATCTGGCGCACGCATCGGGCATGCGCCGCGAGATCACCACTATCCAGCCGCACGCCCTTGATACTGATGCCTTCCGTGCGAAGCTTGCGACCCAGGGTGACGACCTTGGCTGCGGCAGCCTCTGTATCATAGGTATCAATCAGTAGAATTGCGCTATCCGGATGGCAGCGTGCGAAGTGCTCAAATGCGGTGGCTTCATCCTCGTGCGCCTGGATGTAGGAGTGGGCCATGGAGCCAAACAGCGGGATTCCATACAGCGTTCCGGCCAGCACGGTAGCGGTGCCTGAGAATCCCGCCAGATAGCTCGCCCGCGCCGCAAGCAGCCCGGCCTCCGCCCCATGTGCTCGGCGCATGCCAAAATCCACCAGTAACTTGTCAGACGCAACCATCACCAGGCGAGCAGCCTTGGAGGCAATCAACGTTTCGAAATGCAGCAGATTCATGATCCGTGATTCGACCAGTTGAGCTTGTGGCAGCGGGGCGGTTATGCGCAGGATAGGCTGATCCGGAAAAAATACGGTACCTTCCGGCATGGCATCAACGTCGCCGTTAAAACGAAATTGTTCCAGGTATGCGATGACCGGAGGCGGGAAACGTGGCGTGAGCCAGGCCAACTCATCCGGCGAAAATTTCAGGTTTTCGAGATAATCAAGGGCCTGTTCCAAGCCAGCCGCAACCATGAAATTTCGCCCTGGCGGCAACTTGCGAACGAAAAACTCAAATACCGCGCGCGCTTCCATGCCTTGCTCAAGGTAGCTCTGCAACATCATAAGCTGATAATGGTCGGTCAGCAGAGGACTGGAAAGCGGATTCATGCGGCGAACGCCTTGAAGCAGATGGGAATCGCACCCAGACACCCCATTTCCTCAAGTGCGTGACCATGGTTCGAGCTTATGTCCATTGCACGTATCGCATCTTTGAGCACAAAGACGGCATAATGATACCGCAGGGCATCCTTCACAGTATTGAGCACGCAATACTCCGCAGAGATGCCGCCGATAAATACACGACGAGCACCGGAGGATCGCAGTAAGGCATTGAGTCCGGTATCCGTAAAGCCGGAATAGGCGTCTTTTTCCGGAGTAGCGGCCTTGGAAACGACGTGTATATCGTGGGGAAGATCAAGGCTTTCCGGGAATGCCGCACCCGGCGTTGCCGCAATGCAGTGCGGCGGCCACGGTCCCCCCTGTTGCAGGAAGGAGCAGTGATCCGATGGATGCCAATCGCGAGTGGCGAAAATGGGCAAACCATGATCATGAAAAAGTACAATGTAACGATTGAGTACCGGTATGACGTCGTTACCGTTAGGTACGGCAAGGCTGCCGCCGGGAAGAAAATCGTTCTGTACATCCACGAGAATCAGGACGTCACCAGCGGCAAGCTTGACCTTTATGAGCCCGTCACTATTCATAAAAGTTATTGCTCATTTGGCCGGCAAAGAACCGAAAACTTTTCGACTCCTGAAAACAGGGCCGGCAATTACCGTAATCCAGTCCGGGACACCCGGCCAGCCGGGCCTCATCATCCAGTTGGCGCCGGAGAATGGCGACTGAACGCTCCATACTCGCCATTCCTTATTCTGCTTCTCCTTCCGCGGTGTGATGTTTGCCGGTGCTCACACGTTTCGCCTGAAAACCCTCACCGCCGATATCCTCCAGGAACTGTACCTCGCTGCCTGCCTCCAGTTTGTCAAAGTTATTTTCAGCGAGATTATCGCGGTGAAAATATAACTCTTCCCCGTCGGACGTCTCGATGAAACCGTACCCTTCCTCCGCAATCAGGCGCACCACCTTGCCGCGTACGACTGGCGCGTGCGCCTTGATGTCGCCGCGCTGACGGCGACTGTAGTCTTCAAGCTGGCGCCTAGCGGCGTCGAAGGCATCGCGCAGCGCGACATACACATCCTCATCCGCCTCGCGGTTAACCACCAGTTCTTTGCCCGGCACGGTGATGTCGAGACGCACATTGAACATGCGTCCCTGATGTTTATGTTTGTGTGGAACTTCGACTACCACCCGGCATCCGACGATGTGCGGATAGAACGTCTCGAGTTTTTCCGCTTTTTGCCGGATGTGACTTTCCAGTGCTTCAGAATGGGGAACGTCGCGCGATGTGATTTGCAGTGAAAATTTCATGACTATGTCCTCTCTATGATTCATATTGGCGCAGTCCATCACGTGAAGCTGGACGGCACGACTTCATAATAGAACTACTTATGATACTGCGTTGATCCGGGTCTATACGCCACGAATCAGTAACACGGGTATATGCGCCGTACGAACCACTCCTTCGGCGACGCTGCCGAATAGAACGCGACTGAAACCGGAACGGCCGTGGGTACCGATTACGATCAGGTCGGCCGGCCAGCGTTTGGCTTCTTCCACTATTACGCTGGCAATGCGCTCGCCATGTGTTTCAAGCAGATTTATTTCCGCGGCCATGCCTGCCAGCTGCACCACCATTTGTGCGTGTGCCAGTGTTTTTCTTCCGCTGGTCCTTAATGTTTCCTGCATTTCAGCGTGGTTGATGTAACTGTCGCTGTCCAGCAAACGCATATCCTCCACAACATACACCAGTTCCAGTTGCGCGCTTTGCTGCCGGGCGAGCCTGATGGCTTCCTGTAGCGCGCGGTCAAAGGTTGTACTGCCGTCAATGGGTATCAGAATATGTTGATACATGATATCTCCTGACAAGGATTATCCTTTAACACACACTTTTGGTCGAAGGAAAGCGACCCGGCGCGCGAGCCCTGCTTGTTCCGTCGCTTCTGCAACCAAATCGACATCCTTATATGCGCCTGGAGCTTCTTCCGCCACTCCCCGCATCGAGCGAGAGCGAATCAGAATACCCTGTTGCGCCAGTTCGCTTATCAGCTCGCGGCCATGCCAGCGTGCCAATGCCTTGTTGCGGCTCATGGCACGGCCCGCGCCATGACTTGACGAGGCGAACGCCTGATTTCCGCTGGCGCCCGCAAGAATGTATGAGCCGGTACCCATGCTGCCACCAATGACGACTGGCTGACCCACCGCACGATAGCGTTCAGGTAACATGGCGTGCCCCGGACCGAATGCGCGCGTCGCGCCTTTGCGGTGCACATGGAGCAGTCGGGGCTTGCCGTCGATGTCGTGCGTTTCCTCCTTGCAGGTGTTGTGCGAAACATCAAACAACGTTTCAAGCTCCGCATGAGGATAAATTTTCGCGAAAGCCATACGTGTCAGATGGGTGAGGATCTGCCGGTTCGCAAGTGCGCAGTTGATTGCGGCGTTCATCGCACCAATATATTGCCGGCCTTCGGGAGACTTGATTGGCGCACAGGCCAGTTCGCGGCTGGGTAAGTGGATGCCAAGGCGGCTGGCTGCCTTGGCTAGCATAATGAGATATTCGGTACCGATTTGATGCCCCAGCCCGCGCGAGCCGCAGTGTATCGAAATAACGATCTGACCTTCGTGCAGGCCAAAAGCCGATGCGGCGATCGCATCGTGAATTCGCTCCACCACCTGCACTTCAAGGTAATGATTGCCTGAACCAAGCGTACCCATTTCGCCACGCTGGCGCTTTTTAGCCAGCTCCGATACGTTATCTGGAATCGCGCCGTCAACACGACCGCGTTCTTCAATGTACTCGAGATCCGCAGTGTTGCCATAACCCTGCCGTACGGCCCAGTGCGCGCCCTCCTGAAGTACCTGATCGAGCTGCGTCGGATTCAGTTTTATGTCGCCCTCTTCCCCTACGCCAGCGGGAATCGCCTGGAACAAGACGTCCGCAAGCTCCATGAGGCCCGGCGTAGCGTCATGCAAATCAAGATTACTGCGCAGGCAGCGTATGCCGCATGAA
>JBKJYB010000479.1:0-2697 GCA_046716045.1 Nitrosospira sp. | reverse complement strand
TCTCACGAGCCGGTGTTGAAGGCCAGGATTGGAAGCTGGCTCTCGCAGCGCGACGACGTACTGGCTTTCTGTCAGGCCAGACCGGAAGATGGCGGCAGCGGCGCGGTGCTGGTGCTGCTCAAGGTATCGGCACCTGCAGGATAATGCCCTGCAACGATAATCCCGCCGCTGCGTGCCTACCGCAATTAAAGGGTTGGAGTTCCTTCGTGAGCATAGGTTCTTTCATGCACTTCCTGGCATTGCACACATCGTTGCGCAATGGGATAAGCCATCAGCCGGTCAAAACCTATTTCGCCACCACAATCGATGCAATCGCCGAAATTCAGCTCCGCAAGGCGTTTCAAGGAAGCCTCCACCTCACGCATCTCATGCACCTGCCGGTCCACCATGGCAGTATTGATATCCAGCAACAGATCCGCCACCGAGCCGTCGCCGGCATCACGCACACTACCCGCCAGGTCAATATAACGCTGCTCGCCCGAACGTTCCAGTTCACCACGGATTTCCTCCCGCAAATCCAGATAACGTTGTTGCAGCGATGTTTTTAGTTGCGCCAACTGGTCTTCGGTCAGTTTTGCCATGATGAATATTTCCCTATGATTATTGCGACGGCCATTTTACAAAGGATACGAGAATACAACATGCGGCTTTTGATCGAATCTTAAAATCCAAAGCCGCACAGTCCCGCGTACCAACTATAAGCCCGTTTACGAACCCTTCAGTTTCTTTAAATCCTCGATCACTTCAGCAGAGTTGCGCGAAGTACTGGCCGATAAATAGATTTTGGCAATCCTGCCTTGCGGGTCGATCAGGAAGGTATTGCGCTTGGCCATACCGCCATCGCCCCGCAGTGAATCGTAGCGCGTGGCGGTCTCGCCCTTGCTATCTGCCAGAAGCGGGAAGGGCAGATTATATTTCCTGGCGAAATTGGCATGACTGGCGCTATCGTCCACGCTCACGCCCACCACTTGCGCACCCAGATCGGTCAGCTGATGGATATCATCACGAAATTTGCACGCCTGCTCGGTGCACCCAGGCGTGTCGTCCTTAACGTAGAAATACAACGCCAGCCACTTGCCGCGATAATCCGCAAGCTTATGGATTTTGCCGCTCTGATCCGGGAGACTGAAATCCGGCGCCGGCTGTCCCACCTTGAGCGGCTCAGCATGTGCGGCATGACTTCCAAAAAAAAGAGCCATTGCTACCAACGTTGCAAATATTGAAAGTGTTCTCATAAATCCCTCCATATATTCTCGTAGGATGGTGAAGCAAAGCGTAACCCATTATTTACTCATCCAATTTCCTGACCGGCCAGGCCCAAAACCGTAATAACAGCGCCGCAAAAGCCGCCAGCCCACCAGCAAAAAAGAACGCCAACTCCGCGCCTTGAAATTGCCAGATGGAGCCGAACAGCAACCCCGCCGGAATCGCCGCAATGCCCAACATCAGATGGTACCAGCCAAAAGCCGTCCCACGTTCGCGTGGCTCCGCGTAATCGCTGATAATCGCGCGTTCCGCACCTTCGCTCATGCCCGCGCAAAGGCCGTAAAAAATGCTCACTGTCCATAGTCCGATGCTATCCGTAACCGTGCCCAGCAGCAAAAATGAAATCGAGAATGTCGTCCATCCGATCAGCATCAGCGCGCCGCACCCCCAGCTATCGGCCAATTGTCCACCCCAGGTGGAAGTGGCCGCCTTGGCAAGATTCAAGGCCGACCACAGCAATAATAATTCGACTACGCCCACGCCTAATTGGTGCCCCAGCAGCAAGATAAAAGTTTCCGAGGCGCGGGCAAATGTAAACAGCATCAACACTAGCAGATATCGCCGCATCGGCAGGGATAACACCGACCAGCGTAATGGTGGCAGCGCCACGGGAGCATGAACAGCGGCGGCCTTTTCTTGCTTCTCTTCCTTGATACCCACGCCCAGCAACAACACCGCGACAAAACCCGGCACCGCCGACCAGAGTATTACCTCGGTCAGGCTCATGCCTGCCCACGCCAGTGCAGCGGCTGCTACCAGACTTCCCGCCACCGCTCCCGCGTTATCCAGCGCCCGGTGAAAACCAAAGGCGTATCCACGCATAGCAGGCGGCGTTGCATCCGCAACCAGCGCATCGCGCGGCGCACTACGCAGACCTTTCCCCACGCGGTCGATACTGCGCAGCACCAGAATCATTGGCCAGGAACCGGCCAGTCCCAGCAATGGGCGGGCAATGTTGGATAACGTATAGCCCGCCACGGCCAGCCCCTTGCGCCGTCCGCTCATGACGTCCGAATGCCGTCCCGACCACAGCTTGAGCAGGCTCGCCACCGCGTCGGCAACACCTTCGATAAATCCCAAAGCCAGCGGCCCCGCGGCCAGCACCGTCGCCAGCAATATGGGAATGAGCGGAATGACAATATCGGAAGCGAAATCGTTGAAGAAACTGACCAGACCAAGAACAATTACGGTGCGCGGGAGTTTTTTGCGGGGGGCAGGATTTTCGTCAGTGACTGCGTCTGGTTTATTCATCCCGGCATATTAGCGTAAAATGCAGCCATCGCCCTGGTAGCTCAGTGGATAGAGCAACCCCCTCCTAAGGGGTAGGTCACACGTTCGATTCGTGTTCAGGGCGCCAGCACCCATAAGGCTTGCAGCGATGCAGGCCTTTTTCACAGTTTGCAATATTTTTAGAATGTAACCAGTTTGTAA
>JBKJYB010000478.1:0-3642 GCA_046716045.1 Nitrosospira sp. | reverse complement strand
CCACAGATCCTGTCTGAAATACGGTCAACGCAAAGACGGTAGCGTCAGTTATGTCGACGGCGCCAATGTAGCTGGCTTCGTTAAGGTGGCCGACGCGATGATGGGCCAGGGAGTGGTCTAACCTCTGAACAAGCCCTCCATGGAGGGGGACTGACAGAAATCCTTCAATTCGGCTAAAAGACGCTGTTGCCGCCCACACTGGCGGACGACCGGCTTCACGGAAGCTTTACCGGATCCAGACCGTTTTGATATTCGCGAACTCTCGAATGCCATGGTACGACAGTTCCCTGCCAAAACCGGAAGCCTTGGTTCCGCCAAAGGGCAGGCGCGGATCAGATCGAACCATGCCATTGATAAAGGTGCAACCGGCCTGAATTTGCCGCGCGATTTTCTCCGCATGTTCGGTATCACGGCTCCAGATGCTGGAACCAAGACCGAAACGGGTATCGTTGGCAATGTGAACGGCCTCTTCTTCATCAGTGGCGCGTATCACCGCAGCCACCGGCCCGAATAATTCTTCGTGATACGCCCGGGTTTTCGTTGTTACTCCCTCGAGTATCGATGGCGGATAGAATGCCCCCTCTCCCGATATCGGCTCGCACCCGAGAACCGCTTGCGCGCCCTGCGCGATCGAGTCGGTTACCTGCTGATGCAACGTCTCCCGCAAATCAAGCCGCGCCATTGGGCCGATCTGAGTGGTTTCGTCCAGCGGATCACCCATTTTCAAATCCACCGTTTTCTTGATAAACAGCGATAAAAACTCGTCGGCGATTTCCGCAACGGGAATAATGCGCTTGGCTGCAATACAGGATTGGCCGCAGTTCTGGAATCGCGACCTCACCGCGATACTGGCGGCTTGTTCCAGATCCGCATCCTTCAATATTATGAACGCATCCGATCCGCCCAGCTCCAATACACATTTCTTCAAATGCTGGCCGGCATGCGCGGCGACTTCACGCCCGGCGGTCTCCGAACCGGTAAGTGTCACCGCATGAACATGGTGACTAGCGACGGCTTCAGCCACATCAGCAGCCTCGATCATGAGCGTGGTAAAGAGATGCGGAGGAAATCCCGCGTCAAGGAACAATTGCTCCAGCGCCAACGCGCATTGAGGTACGTTGGAAGCGTGTTTCAGAACACAGGCGTTACCCGCCATCAGCGCTGGCGCCGCAAAGCGGATGACCTGAAAGAACGGAAAATTCCAGGGCATCACACCCAGGACGACACCGATCGGATCATAGGAAACATAGCTCTTGCCCGCGTCGGTCCGGACCATCTCGGTTTGCATGAAATGTTCGGCATGCACCGCGTAATAATCACAGGCAAGCGCACATTTTTCCACCTCGGCGCGACCCTCGCGCAGCGGCTTCCCCATTTCGACAGCCATCAGCCCGGCATATTCATTAACCCGCTCGTGTAGCAGCATAGCGGCGCGGTTCATATGCTCCGCGCGTTCGGTAAATGTCGCGTGCAATGAGAGTTGTTGAGCGTTGTACGCTTGCTCCAGAATTGCCGCGAGATAATGACTATCCCAGCTAGTATAGGTTTTCAGGGTTTTATTGGTCGCGGGGTTTAGGCTGATATACGGCATGATGTGCTATTCTTTAAAATGAAGTGTCAAAGTTAAAGGAAGGTCAGTGGCTGGAAATACCAACCGCTTTCCGTTCGATTTTTCATTCCGGATATTTATTATATATAGCAGGTTATGAAAAAGTTTTTTGCGGGATCAGCAGGCGTAGCGGGGTTATTCTTTGCGATCTACGCGGGTACCCTGGTGGCCAGCCAGGATGATGACTTCATTGCCATGAGGCAAGCATTCCAGGCGGGGGATTCCCCCCGCGTGGCCTTTTACGCCCAACAGTTGCAAGGGTACGTGCTGGAACCCTATGCCGCTTACTATCAGCTCCGTCCACAGTTGGAAAATACCATTGTGAGTGCGGATACCATCAAAAAGTTCCTTTACCTGTATCAGGATAGCCCGCTGGGCGACCGCCTGCAGGGTGAATGGTTGAAAGCTTTGGGCAAGACACGGCAGTGGGAATTATTCGCCGAGGCATATCCGGGGTTGATCAACGGAGATACTGAACTCACCTGTTATTCCCTGCAATATCGCCTTGGTGCAAACGATGACAATGCGTTTAACGCGGCGCGCCCACTATGGTTTCACGGACGCGACCTGCCGGAAAGTTGTACACCAGTATTCGACATACTTATTAGCGCGGGAGTGCTGACAGTGGAAGATGTGTGGACACGGTTGCGCCTGGCGCTGGAAACAGGCAACGTGAGCGTGGCGAAACGCATCAACCAGTATCTGCCGAATAATCAGGCCCTCAATGAACGCAAGCTAACCGCCGCCGCGGACAACCCTCTGCGCTATCTGGAAAAACACCGGAACGAAATCAGGACTCGCGCCGACCGCGAGATTGCCCTTTTCGCGATGTTGCGCCTGCTTCGTAGCGGCCCTGACCAGGCTTACGCATACTGGGACAGGATACGTGGAAAATTCAATGATGCGGACCACTCTTATTTCATGGTGCAACTGGCGGACCAGGCGGCGCGCAGACTTAATCCGCGCGCACTGGGCTGGTTCAGGGAAGCTGCGACTATCAGCAGCACACCGGTTCCGCTGTCGGATGCACAGCTTGGCTGGAAAACCCGTGCGGCGCTTCGCGTGGCGGACTGGAAGCTGGTATTGGAAACCATTGAGGCCATGTCTGCTCTGGAACAAGAGGCGGGAGTATGGCGTTACTGGAAGGCTCGAGCCCTGAAAGCCCGAGACAAGGCAGTGGAAGCCAATGCCATTCTTGCGCCATTAAGTGCCGAGCATAATTTTTACGGCCAACTGGCTGAAGAAGAATTAGGTGTCGTGATGAGCGCTCTTGCCGAACCTTATAAAGCCACAGGGGAGGAGATTACCGTTATCGAGCGGTTACCAGGAATTCAACGAGCCCTCGCTTTGTATCGCCTGAATCTGCGTACGGAGGCCATCCGTGAGTGGGCCTGGGCGATACGCAATTTCGATGACCGGCAGTTACTTGCCGCCGCTGAAGTCGCACGGCGTAACGGACTCTACGATCGTGCCATTCATACTGCTGATAAAACCCGGCTACAGCATGATTTCAGCCTGCGCTTCCTCGCCCCTCATCGCGAGGCTATGCGCGACGTTTTGAAGCAGCAAGAGCTTGACGAAGCCTGGGTATACGGCCTCATCCGCCAGGAAAGCCGCTTCGTTAGCGATGCCAGATCCAGCGCCGGGGCAATGGGCCTGATGCAATTGATGCCGGGTACCGCAAAATGGGTAGCAAAAAAATTGGGGATGCAAAAATACCATAAAACTCTCGTCACCGAAGTGAATACCAATCTGATGTTGGGTACATACTATCTCAAGCACGTTCTGACTTTGTTCGACAACCAGTCGTTGATGGCTTCAGCGGCTTACAATGCCGGTCCGGGACGGGCACGTCAATGGCGCGATGAGAAACCGCTGGAAGGCGCTAGCTACGCCGAAACCATTCCTTTCAATGAAACCCGCGACTATGTAAAAAAAGTGATGAGCAACTCCATGTACTATGCCAGCACCTTCGGTCATCAGACGAGGACACTGAGGCAACGTCTTGGCATCGTCGCACCAAAATCGAACGG
>JBKJYB010000477.1:0-5303 GCA_046716045.1 Nitrosospira sp. | reverse complement strand
GTCGTCCAGAGCAAACCCGTGCTGGGTATATGCCGCGGGCTGCAGCTTATCAATGTTGCGCTGGGCGGAAGTCTTTATCAGGATATTGCCACTGAACTTCCCAATGCCATTTCACAAGTGGACCCTGTGCTGTACGACCAGCACCGGCATGCCATTCATATTGAGGAGAATTCCAGGCTGGCCGGGCTGTATGGCGACACGGATACGCACTTTGTCAACAGCATTCACCATCAGGCCATCAAGCGGCTGGGACGCGACTCGCTGGTTGAGGCGGTATCGGACAGCGATGGCATTATCGAGGCAATACGCATGCGCGGAGAATCCTATGTCACCGCATTTCAGTGGCACCCCGAGTTTCACGCCGACGCCAGCGAGCTCCTCGACTCCGGACCCATATTGGATGATTTCCTTGCTGCCGCTAAAAAACAACGTATATGAATTACCGGGTGCGTACCGGCAAACTCGGGGGACTTATTCCGGAGTTTTTTCAACCTGTTCGACAACAAATGCCTTGACCGCATCGGTATCCGCATTCATCACCACATACCGTTGCGGCAAGCTTTCAAGATTCTCATATCCGGCCGGACGCGCCGGTTCATGTCCGATGGCCTCGACAATGCTCTCGGAAAATTTAACCGGTAGCGCGGTTTCCAGGCAAATCAGCGGCACACCGTCTTCACGATGTTCCAACCCCACTTTCAAACCGTCAGCCGTATGCGGATCCGCCAGTACGCCGTATCGCTCCTGGATTTTGCGTATGGTGGCGATGCGCGCTGCATGATTACTGGTTCCTGATACGAAGCCAAAGTCCTTTACCTTTTCCCATAAGGGCGTACCGGCGAGATCGAAGGCGCCCCCCTTGTCCACCGACCGCCATAGCTCCTTCACCTTGGCCGTATCCCGGCCGGTCAGATCAAAAATGAAACGCTCGAAGTTGGAAGCCTTGGAAATATCCATTGAGGGGCTGCTGGTATGCACCGTTTCCGCCGTGGCGCGTGGACGGTAGCAGCCGGTCTGGAAAAATTCATCCAGCACCTCGTTTTCATTGGTGGCGAGTATCAACCTTCTGATCGGCAATCCCATCATCCGGGCCACATGGCCCGCACAAATGTTGCCAAAATTACCGGATGGCACAGCAAACGACACCTGTTCCGTGTTTGAACGGGTGGCGGCAAAATAGCCCTTGAAGTAATACACTATCTGCGCCGAGATGCGCGCCCAGTTTATCGAGTTGACGGTGCCGATGTGGTATTTTTGCTTGAACGCATAGTCATTGCTGACCGCCTTGACAATATCCTGGCAATCGTCGAACACGCCACGAATGGCGATATTGAAAATATTTGGATCTTGCAAGGAAAACATTTGCGCAGTCTGAAAATGACTCATCTTCCCTTGCGGCGACAGCATGAATACACGAATGCCACGCTTGCCGCGCATGGCGTATTCCGCGCTAGGCCCAGTGTCGCCGGAGGTGGCACCAAGGATATTGAGATCTTCGCCTGTTTTAGCCAGCGCATACTCGAACAGATTGCCAAGCAATTGCATGGCGAGGTCCTTGAACGCCAGTGTTGGCCCATTCGACAGCCCCAGAATATGCAGCCCCGGTTCCAGGGTTTTAAGCGGAGTAATCTCATCAGTACGGAATAATTCGGGGGTATAGGTACGTTCAATGATATCGCGCAAATCGGCTGCGGGGATATCGCTGGCAAAACGGGAAATGATCTCAAACGCAAGCTCACGATAATTCATGCCGCGCAATTTCTCCAGCTGCGCGGGGCTGATTTCCGGATATGTTTCCGGCATCGCCAGTCCACCGTCGGAAGCCAGGCCACCCAGGAGAATCTTGGAGAATTTTTTGGGCGGCATGCCGCCGCGAGTAGAAATATAACGCATTTTTTCACCACAAAAAAAAGAATGCAAAATGTTTTACCTAAACATATGCTGCGCCGGGATTAGTTGCTTACACTTTGCCAACTGGGTCCAACCGGGTTAGCAAAATGCATTAGTAAAATGAGCTTGTCTGGAAGCCTAAATTCAAGAAGCGCTGCAAATTATTTGCTGTTCAATTCCTCAAGCCGGATACGTGTCACTTTACCGCTCACCAGCGGCAGTTTCTGGATTTTAGCGATAGCGGCATTAATGTTTCTTTCCACCGCTAAATGGGTAAGCATAATGATATCCACCTGATCTTCTCCCTCGCTGGGTTCTTTCTGTACCATGGCGTCAATGGAAATGCCCAGATCGGCAAGGACGCGGGTGATATCGGCCAGCGCCCCCGGTTTATCCATCACTCGCAATCGCAGATAATAGGAAGTTTCCACGTCCTCCATCGCCAGGATAGGTGTGTCCGACAGCAGGTCGGGCTGAAAAGCGAGATGAGGAACGCGGTGCTTGGGATCAGCGGTATGCATGCGGGTGACATCCACCAGGTCCGCCACCACCGAACTGGCGGTGGGCTCGGCACCCGCCCCGGCGCCATAGTACAAGGTAGCACCCACCGCATCGCCTTTCACCACAATAGCGTTCATCACGCCTTCCACATTGGCAATCAACCGCCGCGCGGGTATCAGCGTAGGATGGACACGCAACTCGATGCCCTTTGCCGTACGCCGGGTAATACCCAGCAGCTTGATGCGGTAGCCCAGTTCCTCCGCGTACCGGATATCCTCACGGGTTAATTTTGTGATGCCTTCGGTATAAACCTTGTCAAACTGCATGGGAATGCCGAAGGCGATAGCCGCCATGATGGTGAGTTTGTGCGCGGCATCGATACCTTCGATATCAAAGGTTGGATCAGCTTCGGCATAACCCAGTTTTTGCGCCTGCTTCAACACGGTATCGAACGTCAGTCCTTTATCGCGCATTTCCGACAGGATGAAATTGCTCGTGCCATTAATGATGCCGGCAATCCATTCGATGCGGTTAGCGGTCAATCCCTCGCGCAATGCCTTGATAATGGGAATGCCGCCCGCTACCGCCGCTTCGAACGCAACCATTACGCCTTTTTTCTGCGCGGCGGCGAAAATTTCCGTGCCATGCGAAGCCAGCAATGCCTTGTTGGCGGTAATGACATGCTTGCCATTTTCAATGGCCTTCAGCGTCAGCTCTTTCGCGACGGTATAACCACCGATCAGTTCGACCACGATGTCGATGTCGGGATTCGTCACGACTTCGTTTGCATCGGCGGTAATTATGACGTCGTTACCCGCGATTCCGCGCGCTTTCTCCACATCGCGATCGGCAATCATCCGGATGACGATGCCTCGCCCGGCGCGGCGGGTAATTTCTTCCTGATTGCGTTTGAGTACCGCGAAAGTGCCACCGCCGACGGTGCCGATACCTAACAGACCTACATTGATGGGTTTCATAATTAACGCAAAAAGATTAAATTAGCGGATGGGTTGATAAGTTGGTATGCAGCAGGATGTCTTTGCCCCCTTCCGCCGCATTTCTGTCCATTCTCAGGCTCGCTCACGTCCGGCACGCTTGCGATATCGCCCAAGAAAATCGGCGATGCGGCCTATCGCCTCGCTAAGATCGTCACTATTCGGTAAAAATACCACGCGAAAGTGATCCGGATATGGCCAGTTGAAGCCGCTGCCCTGCACCAGCAGCACCTTCTCTTCCATCAGCAGATCCAGCACAAACTGCTGATCGTCTTCAATCGGGTACATTTCCGGATCCAGACGCGGAAATAGATACATCGCGGCCTTCGGCTTGAAACACGTAACGCCGGGAATATCGGTGAGCAATTTCCAGGCGAGATCGCGCTGGCGCATAAGCCGCCCGGTCGGCATAACCAGATCATTAATGCTCTGGTAGCCGCCGAGCGCAGTCTGAATTCCGAATTGCGAGGGCACATTCGCGCACAGGCGCATCGAAGCCAGCATGGTCAGCCCCGCAATATAATCACGGGCAAACTGTTTCTTTCCTGAAACCACTGCCCAACCGGAACGGAATCCCGCTGCGCGATAGTTCTTCGATAACCCGTTCAAGGTGATGAAAAACACGTCATCCGCCAATGAAGCAATCGAAGTATGCGTCACGTCATCGTACAGCACCTTATCGTAAATTTCGTCCGCATAGATGATAAGGTGGTGCTGGCGGGCAATCTCAATGATTTCACGCAATAAATCATCCGGATAGAGTGCCCCGGTGGGATTATTGGGATTAATGATAACAATGGCGCGGGTGTTCGAGGTAACCTTGGCGCGAATATCATCCAGATCAGGCAACCAGTCGGATTGCTCATCGCACACATAGTGCCGCGCTGTGCCGCCTGCCAGGACAACCGCCGCGGTCCATAGCGGATAGTCGGGCGATGGAATCAGTACTTCATCGCCGCTGTTCAGCAATGCCTGCATGGCCATCACGATCAACTCGGAAACGCCATTGCCGATGTAGATGTCCTCCATCCGCACATCGCGAATTTGCTTCTCCTGCGTGTAATGCATAATCGCCTTGCGTGCGGCGAACAAGCCTTTGGAATCGCAATAGCCGGAAGCGGCGGATAGATTGTGAATGACATCCTGCAGAATTTCCGCAGGCGCATCAAAACCAAATAACGCCGGATTGCCGATGTTGAGCTTGATTATGTGATGTCCTTCCTCTTCCATTTGCTTGGCGTGGTCGAGCACCGGACCGCGTATGTCATAACACACATTTGCCAGCTTGCTGGATTTCAGTATAGGTTGCATGATTTGAGAGGGCTGATCCGCAAAACGGTCCGCAAATGGTCCAATAAAGCGCCGGTAAAGATCGGCGCGATGACAGGGTTTCAGTGTCAGAATTTCTATCTTTTATTTAATACCTTACAGCATAATTTCGGTAAGTCTTGAAAAATTCCCGAGTCCCGCCTGTTGTTTCCGCTTTATTGCAACGTAAAAAAGATGTAATGTTACCCGACCCACCAATCCGTCGCAAATGGAGCCTTGCTTGAAGCTGCATCTTTCGGGATTTTCTGAACAGAATATGTTCACCGGTTATGGAACCGGATATGTCATGGTCAATCAGACGCGCTACGAGCACAGTCTGATCATTTTGCCCGACCGCATCATCGAAAACTGGGAAGCTGTAACCTTTGAGCAGCTTACAGCGGAACACTTCGAGTCTCTGCTTCCATTTCAGCCTGAAATGGTATTGTTTGGAACTGGGGCCACCCTGCGTTTTCCCCACCCTTCCCTGACGAAAACGCTGATCGCATCGAAAATCGGTGTGGAGGTAATGGATACCAACGCCGTCTGCCGCACTTACAACATACTGACAGCGGAAGGACGGCGTGTGGCGGCGGCGCTGCTTATTTA
>JBKJYB010000476.1:0-8798 GCA_046716045.1 Nitrosospira sp. | reverse complement strand
CGTCGCAGTAGCGCGGCGAGCCCAGGACGGCAAGCTTCTGGTTGTCCATGAAGGGGCGAAAACGCACCGAGCAGAGTTCGTTCGGCACCACCACTCTGTCGAATATCCCCGCATTGGCAAATGTGGTATCGGGCTCCAGGCGCAGTTCCCGGCGCCGGATCAGTTGGCTGGCATACGGGCTATCTCCATGCGGCAGCGATACGGCACCAAGTCCCCTGGCGCGCGCCTCCGATAGCACGACTGTCACCCATTCCACGCAAATGGAGGAGTTCCTTTCGATCCAGTCAAATACTACTACACCTTCATGCGTGTCCGCGAAGCTGCGGGTCAGCAGGCGTTGGGCGGTGCTGTGCCACACCGGTGCGCGTTGCTTGGCGTCATATAGTCTGATCAATGCCGCCGTTATCGGCGCCAGGTAAGGGTGGCGCACCTTGCGGATCAGTATCAGCGTCTGCAGAAACCATCGGGCAAATTCGAGCCGCGGCAACAGGTCGCGGATGTAGGCCATACGCACGCCATCGAGCTTCCGCAGAAATTCAATACGGTAGTCATTGCGAAACCGCGACCTGCCTATCAGGACAATATCGCAGGAATGACCCGAATCAATCCACTTGTAGATGACTGGGGTAATGTGGTCAATATCGTTATAATGACGGAGAAAAAAAAGAGCTTTCATACCCAGGCGTTTAGCTCCGGCATGTTAGGGACAGACAGCATATCCATCATTTAATTGAATAATCAGATAAACCGTGAATGGCGAAAAAAGGGCATTAATTATACACTCGCGGATATACGTTTACCAGTGGTAGTGCGTAAGGAGGTGCCAGAAGTATGACTATATAACAAACTTAAACCCTATTCGGGGGCACAATAATGACTGAATAGGCGTCGAACGAGATGCGTGGATACGCATATTGTAGTCGTATGCAACAACGCGCAATGAGCAAGGCGGCACTTTGACCGTTGTTTTGCAATTTTGTATCCAACCGAAAGAATCTCCGGATATCCGCTCCATGGAAGGCATATTCAGCGATTCCGTAAGGTGGAAAACTGCTTCAAATTATCGCAGAGTATCTCCTCTGGTGGTAGCATAGCGATCAGAGCGAGCAAACGCCATTGCCACTGACATATAAGGCTAAATAATTGGTGGTCAAATGGAGAAGGGTATCGCTACAAATACAAACTCCAATGAATGTGAATAACCAATGAAAACAATTGCTGTAATACCGGCACGGATGGGTTCGTCGCGTTTTCCCGGCAAACCGCTCTCGAGGCTGTTAGGCCGAACCATGCTGGAACATGTTTACAAGCGCGTTGCCCTGAGTAATGCCCTCGATGCTACTTACATAGCCACTTGCGACGAGGAAATCCGGCAAGTGGCGCAGGATTTTGGCGCTCTCGTGATCATGACCGCCGATACTCATGAACGAGCCAGTGACCGCGTTGCGGAGGCTGCCACCGGGATCGATGCGGACCTTATTGTTATGGTACAAGGCGACGAACCGATGACCCATCCAGAGATGATCGACGCCGCGGTGGAGCCATTCCGCCATGATCCGCAACTGGGCTGTGTCAACCTGGTGCGCAGTATCGATAATAAGGCTGACTTCTATGACATTAACACCATTAAAGTAGTTATGAATCAGCAGGGTGACGCCATATATATGTCGCGGCAACCGATACCGACCGCTCCGGCTTCCACTCAATCCGCTCAATCAAATTTTATGCATACATGTGCCTACAAACAGGTATGCATTATCCCATTCCGGCGTGAAACATTGATCGAGTTCGCCCGGTTGCCGCCCACCCCATTGGAGCAACTAGAGTCCGTGGACATGCTACGGCTGCTGGAGCACGGCTATCGCGTAAAGATGGTGAGAACGAGCTTCAATACTCAGGCGGTGGACACGCAGACCGATCTGGACCGTGTGGCCGTATTGATGGAAACCGATCCCCTGCTGCGCTCGTATTGAATCAGGTACTCTCCGCAACACGCATTCAAGTAGCTTCCTTAAGGAGTACCTATGCAATTAAAATCAAAACTGGCCCGGAATGCCCTAACCATCGGCTCATGGGTTACGTTAGGACATCCGGCAATTGCCGAAATCATGGCTGCCGCGGGGTTTGATTGGCTGGTACTGGATATGGAGCACAGTGTTCTGGAGCTCAGCGAAGTTCAAATGCTGATCCAGGTGCTCGACGGTCAGCAGTGCCCGGCGATCGTACGACTGACGTCAAATCACCCTGACCAGATCAAGCGGGTTATGGACGCCGGCGCAGCGGGTGTGATGGTGCCTATGGTCAAAACCGCCGCTGACGCCGAGGCTGCGGTACAGGCTGTTTATTATCCGCCCCGAGGCCGGCGCGGAGTCGGCTTGGCGCGCGCTCAAGGTTATGGCGCAAGATTTCAAGAATACCGGCACTGGTTGGAAGATAATGCCATCATCGTGGCCATGATTGAACATATAGACGCGGTCAATGCCATTGATTCCATTCTTGCTGTTCCCGGCATTGACGCCTACATCATCGGTCCTTACGATTTATCCGGTTCCATGGGACGGCCCGGCGAACTCGATTATCCGGACGTCGAATCCGCGATAGAAAAAGTCAGGGAGGCTGGACGCCGATTAGGCAAACCTGGGGGCATTCACGTGGTCGAGCCGGATCCGGAGGCGTTGCGACGCAATATTGACGCTGGCTTCAACTTTCTTGGCTATGGTCTGGACATTCGTATTCTCGACACACTTTGCCGCAGTCATATGCAAAATATAAGGGCAACGCTATGAGCAAACTTGTTATTTCCACTTCGTCGTTTGATGTGGACAACAATCCCCATATCCAGCATTTACAAAAGGAGGGAATGCGTATTGCCGGCAATCCCTATAAGCGCAAACTAACGGAAGATGAAACTATCGAACTGCTGGGTACGGAGGCTGTCGGGATGATAGCTGGCATAGAGCCTCTGACAGAACGCGTTTTTACATCTGCAAAAAAACTAAAAGTGATCTCCCGCTGCGGAAGCGGTCTGGATAGTGTCGATCTTGCGGCGGCGAAGCGTCATGGTATCACTGTGCTTAATACACCAGAGGCACCAGCCCAGGCGGTGGCAGAGCTTACCATGGGCCTGATGTTGGCTGCGTTGCGGCGGATATGTCAGATTGATCGACAGTTGCGTGCGGAAGAATGGCCAAGAACGCAGGGCCAGCTGCTCGCTGCCCAGTCGGTAGGCATCATTGGCCTGGGACGCGTCGGCCGGCGTGTTGCCCGCTTATGCCAGGCTTTTGATGCCAAGGTTATGGCACATGATTCCTATGTAAAACAGTCACCGCAAGGAATAGAATTAGTACCGCTAGAGAGGCTTCTGGCAGAGGCGGATATCGTCAGCCTGCATCTGACTTATGACGCTGACACTCACCATTTGCTGAATGGGGAGGCTTTCGCACGTATGAAACCCGGCGCCGTAGTGATAAACACTGCTCGCGGTGGTCTCATCGACGAAACCGCCCTGGCCGGGGCTCTGGCTTCCGGACAGCTAAGTGCGGCTGCGCTGGACGTTTTCGAGCAGGAACCTTATCACGGCCCCTTGATCAAATGCCACAACGCTATTCTCACCTCACATATTGGTTCTCTTGCCAGAGAATCGCGTCAGCGCATGGAAGTCGAAGCTGCGGAGAATCTGTGGCAAGGCCTGGTTAAGGCAGGTTTAATGAAAGATAGGTAAGCAGGAATGTCCAACGAAATCGCTATCGTGTATGGCGCCAGTGGTTTTCTTGGCAGCCATGTTGCTGACGCATTGTCCGCCGCCGGCTACCGGGTACGCCTGTTTGACCGGTGTCCATCACGCTACCAGAGTCACGATCAGGAAATGATCATTGGTGACATCATGGATCTTGATCAGGTGACGGAGGCAGCCAAGGGCGCGGACGTAGTCTATAATTTTGCCGCGATCGCGGATATTGACGAAGCTCATGACAGACCGCTGGCTACTGCAACTATCAATGTATTGGGAAATATGCACGCGCTGGAAGCCGCACGTCTCGCCGAAGCTCGACGCTTCGTCTTTGCCAGCACGATTTACGTTTATTCCGAATCCGGTTCATTTTACCGTGCCAGTAAGCAGGCAGCAGAGCGCTTTATAGAAACCTACCATGAGCGCTACGGATTGGACTATAGCATTTTACGCTATGGGTCTTTGTACGGCAGGCGTGCTGATGCCCGAAATGGGATCTACCGGATGCTGCATGAAGCGGTAGAACGGCATTCGATAACCTACCATGGTACTGGTGAAGCGCTCCGCGAGTACATCCATGTGGAGGATGCGGCCCGCATGAGTGTACAGGTGCTGTCGCCAGAGTTCGCCAACCGCCATTTGATCCTGACCGGACAGGAAAGGTTGCGGATCAGGGATGTCATGACGATGATCTCGGAAATCATGCCCTGGGAAATAGCATTGAATTTCGACGAGAGGAGCGCGGTGCATCACTATGAGGTAACGCCTTACGCGTTTCAACCTCGCATCGGCCGCAAACTGGTGCTTAACGAGCACGTCGATCTGGGTCAGGGCCTGCTTGATTGCCTCAGGGATATTCACAAGACCATGCATCACTCCAGCGAAGATGACGAGGCCACACCTTTGGCATCCGACAACAAAGCATGAAGATAGCGCACTGGCAAGCCATCATTTTCGATTTCGATGGCGTAGTGGTTGAGTCTGGAGACATCAAGACACAAGCTTTCGCAAATCTCTATCGAACCCATGGTGAAACAGTCATGGCTGCGGTGGTACGGTATCACCGCTTGAACGGCGGGATGTCACGCTACCAGAAATTTCATTATTTTCAACAACACCTATTGGAGAAACCTCCGTTGACGCCGGATGAAGAGCAGCAACTGGATCGTCTTTTCTCCGAATTTGTGGTCGAGGCGGTCATTGCCAGCGAGGCAGTGCCTGGTGCAGCCGAACTGATTCGTAAGGAGGCTGCAAGGATACCTTTATTTATTGCATCCGGTACGCCGGAAGCAGAGCTTAATACGATTGTTATGCGACGTGACCTGGCATCCTATTTCACTGCGGTGCGCGGTTCCCCCACGCCAAAACAAATGCTCATCGCGGATATTTTGTCGTCCCACGCCCTTTGCCCCGAACGAGTGCTGATGATAGGGGATGCGCTGATTGATTATCAGAGTGCGCAGATGAACAAAATAGCATTTCTGGGAAGAGTACGCCCAGGGGATGACAACCCCTTCCCGGCAGAGGTAAATACGTTACCCGATCTGAGTCCATTGCTCATCTGAGAAGAATCAATCTGCTGCCGTTCTAATAAATAAATTACTGGCGGAATAGAAGCATAATCAGGCCGGCTTGTGCATTGAACCTAAATCCGGTGGTTGACCGCTCATTTAATAAATCAATATTATGATTAACAACAATATTTCGTATTATTTGACTCTAACCTTTTGGGTGAGGCCGCTACGGGATGAATTATATGCTTCTAAATCATACTCAGTTTAATCTGAACGCAAGGCATTGAGGAATGCAGGCTGACCCCAAACTTGCATAGATGATGCGAAAAATGACGCGAAAAATGGTTCAATACGCATAGTTTGTGGTATTTTTGAACATTCAGAAGGGTACCGGATATGACTGGCAACAAAGAAAAAAGCACTGTCAAAGCGATTATTCTCAGCGCGGGTCAGGGGCGGCGACTGCTGTCGCTAACTGAAAACATCCCAAAGTGTCTGTTGCCGATCGGAGGCAAGCCGATTATTGAATGGCAGATTGATGCGTTACTTGCTGCCGGGATTCATGACATCACTGTAGTCACCGGTTTCAAATCCAGCTTGGTTGAAGCTCAGTTGCAACACTATGCAAATCTGGCACGGATCAATACGATTTTTAATCCGTTCTTCGAGGTTGCGGATAACCTGGCCAGCTGCTGGATTGCACGTTCCGCCATGGATCGCGACTTTCTACTCCTGAATGGGGATACTATTTTTGATGAAGCTCTACTGATACAGGTGTTGAACTCGGCCTCCGCTCCCATTACCCTCAGCGTGAGTCACAAACCCATCTATGATGCAGACGACATGAAGGTTCAATTGGATGAGAACGGATGGGTCAAGCATGTAAGTAAGAACTTATCCGCGGATCAAATCGACTGCGAGTCCATCGGTCTTATCTTTTTTCGGGAGCGTGGGCCGCAATTATTCAGCAACGCGGTCGAGGATGCACTTCGAGACCAGGCAAAGCTTAAATGCTGGTATCTCTCCGTCGTAGATGCTCTGGCCGACAGGCAATTAGTGAATACGTGTTCCGTGTCCGAGCAGCTCTGGTGTGAAATTGATTTTGCCGTGGATCTGAAAAAGGCCGAGGCACTTTTCAGCAAAATAGCTCAAGATGAAATACGGCATAGGTATCTTTGCACAGGTTAGCCACCTCGAATTTTACCTTTGTTACAAGCTCAGCGGGCGAACAGTCGCCAGCATGGCCATTGTGGCAAGGCCGCGCCATCTCCCTGTAATTCGCGGGCCGTAGCACCACGTAATGGTGACGAAGCGTTCTTTCGTCGCCCTACGCTCCACAGGGATAAAAAGGCCACCGTTGGTTAGTAATCGCGCAGGAAACGGTAGAATCTGTCTTTCATCTCGAGACGATTCAGGTGCGCGCCGGCAGAGATGCGCTAGCTGGCAAAATAGAAGACTTCGGAGATCGCTTTTGTAGCGCGAGGAGTTGTGCGGAGGCCATGTACATAGTACCCTGCAAGCCTAGCACGATGATTCATAAATTTGTTTTGAATATTCCCTGGGCGAAACGCATCAGCCGGAGAAAAGTACGTGGATTCTTGAATGGTCAGTTCGACGCCTGATGCCCCAACCTTTAACGCAACAATGCGAAAGTTTGGGGCGCCACAAACAATAATTCATCAATATCAATACTGGTGCGTCATGCTCCGCCCAGTCCAGTTAACGCTTGGTTCTCTGGTTCTGGCCGCTTATGAGCCAGCTCAAGAATTCTCTAAACTTAGTCAAGCGAGTTTTACCGAGCTTCACAAAATAACAGCGCAGCTGGAACCTGCTTTAGCAAAAGCATTTAATTACGATAAGCTTAATTATCTGATGCTAATGATGGTTGACCCAGACGTACACTTCCATGTTATTCCACGTTACGCAAAGGCAAAATATTTTAATGGCCTAGAGTTTATCGACTTTGGTTGGCCTGGAGCGCCTGACTTCCACCGACCAAATGAAACCAATGGTGAAACTAATCAGCATATCATCAATTACATTTTGCCCTGCTGGACATAAGCATCACCCCATCGTAATACGCGAGAACAGCCCAAACTCGAAAACCGCGAACGTTTCGGGCAAGCCGGAGTTTATACGGCGGGAAACGCACGAGTCTATTGCGATTTTACAGTTTGCTGAATTTATTAATATTCCGCACGGCCAAGCTTTGCAACTCGAAGCCCATTAACAAACAAGTATATGATTTATGAAATGAGCCAACGATGATACAACTTGTTCTGTTACGACATGGAGAAAGCATCTCGAACCGGGATAAGTATTTTACCGGCTGGAACGATGTCGCATTGAGTCACCGGGGCGAACAGGAGGCGGAACGGGCTGGTCGTCTGCTCAAGGAGGCAGGTTGTGGGTTCGACATGTGCTTTACTTCGGAACTTAGGCGAGCCACTGACACATTGCATATCGTATTGTCGACGATGGGGCTTAACGGATTGACCACACAGCAGAGTTGGCGCTTGAACGAGCGCCACTATGGCGCGTTGGAGGGAGTTCACCGGGTTAATGCCATCGGGAAATTTGGCATATGGCCCGTCCTTGGCCCCCAGTTACGGTTTACTGCAATACCCCCGCCACTCGGTCCTAATGATGCACGTTGCCCGGGAAATCAGCTCCGCTATTCAGATGTTGACAAGAAAGAATTGCCGCTTGCGGAGAGCATGCAGCAGACTCTCACCCGGGTCTTGCCTTACTGGCGGGAAACAATCGTGCCTGAGATCCAGCGTGGGAAGCGGGTTCTCATCGTATCTCACCGGCACGTCTTGCGGTCCTTGATGATGCAGTTGGATGGATTGTCCGTTTCCCAACTAATGAAATTGTCCATAGCCACGGGACGTCCATTGGTATACGACCTTGACGATAAACTGGGCCCTGTTCAGCATTACTATGCTGATCGTCAGTCCACGCAGTAACATGTTCAGTACCAAGCTTAGCCCTCCCGTGGACTCTATGGCCTTCCCGGTAACAGGCGATAGTCGAAATGGCGATAAGGTCCGAACATGAGTCCCAGTGTAGCTCAACGGCCGCAAGCCGCTTAGCCTTGTTCGTCAAAAATTTGAATCGGATTAACAAGCTTATTTGGGACAAGCTAAACAATATTGTGCTTAAAATGTGAAGCAAGGTATGCAGCATTTTCATCCAGCATAATGTTGTCACTTTGCGGGCAGGTAGATTTGTTGCTCAATCTTTAGAGGTACTCTTGACACGATTTTCCGTGGTGGTTCCCACGCTTAACGAAGCAGATAACATAGATCCATTATTGACGCGTTTGTTTGCGCTGGATCTGGCGCCGGGCAGTTTTGAAGTCATTTTTGTTGACGATGGTTCGCGCGATGGAACGCCAGGCAAGGTGCGCGCCTGGGAGGGGCGTGCGAATGTGAGGCTGGTTGAACGCCGGGAGAAGGCGGATCTGACCGGCTCGATTCTGGCCGGTGTGGCGCTGGCGCGCGGGGAGGTCATCGTCGTGATGGATGCCGATCTGAGCCATCCACCGGAGC
>JBKJYB010000475.1:0-7498 GCA_046716045.1 Nitrosospira sp. | reverse complement strand
GAATGCGCCTTCCCGGATCTGTATATCACCCATTCTGCCCTGGAACGCGAAGCTGCTCCCATCCATTCCCGCTCCCGCCCGGAAGCCAAGCTTCCCCACCGGCGCGAGGGCGCCCGCAAGTTTTCGGGTGGCTACCACCTTTTCATCTACCTCCAGCGTCATTTGGCCGTCCTCATCGCGGGAAAATCTCACTCGGTGCGTTTTGCCGGCGGCCAAGGCGGTTCTGGCGGCAACAGTCTGCCAGCCGGAGCCTTTAATATGCACACTGCCGGTCAATAGACCCTTTTCATCGATAAAGAACGCCGCGGGCAGCGCCTGGGATTCCATGATATTTTGCCGCGCGCCTTTGACGGTATCCGGCGTAATGACAGCTTCCAGCGTAAAAGTGCCGCTCTCTTCAAGCTCGGGAATAGTGCTCATATCGATGAATCCCTTCTTTACAAGGAATTCATTTTCCACTCTGGATGGCGTGACGCCGCCACTAAGCGTCACCCCGCTTCCTTCGACCGAGCCATCAAAAACCGTGCTGTCTTCCGTCCTCACAAACATCAGTGTTCTTGGTTTCTTCATGGAAATACCTCAGAAATTTAATGGAGAGAGTAAATCTCGGATTTATTTAGAATAGTATATATTTCTCGCTTGGCTCGACATTTTTAGAGCTATAGCTGCGTCAACCGAAGGTAAAGGCAGCTCTGCAAAATACGCTCGAATATGCGATTAATAACCCGCCGGCGGAAACGACTGACTTAGACGCTCTTGTGATTTCGGTGCAACTCAGACTGCGCACCCGGGAATCGCCGCCATAACGTGCCACGATCTGCGCAAAACTGGTCCATGGTACGAACTCCATGAGTTGCGCGAACAACGTCTTGCCCAAGTTCATAGCTTATTTCCAGAGGTGTCGACCTCTGGAAATTACTCAAACCGGAATATGAATAAACTGATTTCAAATCGACACCAAAATAAATTGCTCTGCAATCTGTGCCAATACTGAGTTTTGGCACATGACTCGTAAGCTAACCAGATGCTACTGATTTTCATCATGAAAAAGATTCTGTTGTGGCTATGCTTTCTGTCGCTCGCAGCGTGCGCTCCCCAGAAGGCATTGAAGGGATTCGATAGTGAATTTGATGGCGACAAAACCTGGGCAGAACTGCGGGTACAATTGCCTGCCTACCCCAAAGCGGAGAATCTGCTGCCATTTGACGCCGGCCCCGCCAGCGATAATCTTCATTACATTGATGCGCCTTCCATTGTGGTGGGAGACGATTACATAGTGCGCTATACCCTGGTAATCAAATCACCCGCGGGAGCGATGAATATAAGCTACGAGGGTATGCGGTGTGCGACCGATGGCGCGAGAGAGAATGTAAGAGCGGAAATATTAATATTGAAGTTTCAGGTCACCGAAAAAAGGCTCTACGCCATCGGCCGTGACGACAAGACCTGGGTACGGCCACGGGTATCGAAATGGGAGGAACTCGAAAATATATCGCAGCATTATGCGCAACGGGCGCTTTCCAGATATTTCTTCTGCCCGGCCAATATCGTTGTAAGAAATGAGGAAGAGGCCATTCAAGCATTGAAGAGAGGCAGCCATCCACGCGTGATTCAGTAGCCAGTGGTACACACTGAATTCACACGTTGAAGAGCCTATCATGACAGGCAGTCCCGTACCAAAAGGAGTCACTCACCGGCGATGAACAAGGATCAATCGAGCCTGACCCTCAACCATCCCTCGACTGTCGCCTACAGGTATTTCCTGGCTGAGACGCGTATTGGGAGACCCCTATTGGTAGCGATTACGGAAAAGGTGAATCAATGGATCTCGAATTAAAGAATAAATCAGCTTTAGTTACCGCTTCATCGGGAGGTATTGGGCTGGAAATTGCGCGATCACTGGCTGTCGAAGGTGCGGAAGTCATTGTCAACGGCAGGAGCCAACGCAACGTTGACGAAGCAATTTCAAATATCCTGAATAGGCATCCTGGCGCAAAGTTGATCCCATTGGTTGCCGACAATGGAACAACGGCGGGTTGTGAACAAACCATCAGCGCATTTCCGCAAGTGGATATTCTCATCAATAACCTGGGTATTTATGAAGCCGTAGATTTCTTCAACGAAACGGATGAGGATTGGCGGAAGTTATTCGAGGTCAATATCATGAGTGGCGTGCGTCTGGCTCGCCATTACCTCAAACATATGCTGGGCAGAAACTATGGAAGAGTAGTGTTTATCTCAAGCGAGTCAGGTATCAGTCCCGCTCCGGAAATGGCGCATTACAGCGCAACAAAAACGATGCAGCTTGGCATTTCCCGCTCACTTGCGGAATTGACCAGAGGTACAAGAGTAACGGTCAATTCAGTTCTGCCTGGCCCTACTCGCACGGAGAGTGTAGAGAAATTTATTCGCGATGTATATCCGGATATTTCCCTGGAAGAAGCAGAGAGAAAATTTATGTCGAATAACCGTCCGAGCTCTTTGATCGCGCGCCTTATCAATCCTGCTGAAATTGCGGATGTGGTAACTTTTGTGGTCAGCGAGCGCGGCTCAATAATTAATGGTTCATCTATTCGTGCCGAAGGCGGCCTGATAAAAACCGCTTTTTAGTTGGCAGTCACTCACGTTTCTATATTAATATCCACCGCTATAGAATGACACTAGCATATTGAAGACGATGATGGCTTTCGAATCAAGAAATGCAAGGATGAGCTAAAAATGTCGAAGAAGGTCGAAATCAAGTGGTTGAGCGAGCCAGAAACGCACGACTATCAAGCAGCGCTATCTTACTTGTGCCTGCTCTACGATGAACAGACAGCCATTACTCATGCGGATAAATTGAAACGCGCGCCGATATCGAAGTTCAAAGCAAAAGATATTTTCAGGGCGTCCAATTTATCATTGCTCGGGGTAAGCAACGCCCATGTTGAGAAAGATCAACAGAAAATAAAATTGGAAGAGAAGTTATCGCCCCTCCTTCTGATAAGAGATTCAGTCAACGAAAAAACTATCGTTGCGGACGGATATCACCGATTATGCGCAGTCTATTCTTACGACGAAGATGCTGTCATTCCATGCAAAATCGCGTAGCACCATACTACCTATCTGATTAAATCAAGGTTACCTAAAGGAGGGTTACGGCAAAATCAGGAACTTGTTCATAGGTTGCGTTACTTAAGCCACAGCTTTTGTCTCAGTTCTGCCGTTTCAACACCGTATCCCGGGCCTCCGGCAACAGCTCCGGATAATCCCGGCTGTAGTGCAGGCCGCGGCTTTCATGGCGCAGCATGGCACTTTGCACGATCAAATCAGCGGTATCCACCAGATTGCGCAGTTCCAGTAAATCGCTGGTGACGCGGAAATTGGCGTAATACTCATTGATTTCCTCGTGCAGCAGCTGGATGCGATGCTGCGCGCGCTGCAGGCGCTTGGTGGTACGGACAATGCCGACATAGCTCCACATAGAACGGCGCAGTTCATCCCAGTTGTGCGAGATAACGATTTCTTCGTCGGCATTGGTGACGCGACTCTCATCCCACTGCGGCAATTCCACAGCGGGTTGGGAAGGCTGACCGACGATGTCCTCGGCGGCCGCCTGACCGAATACCAGGCATTCCAGCAGGGAATTGCTTGCCAGTCGGTTGGCGCCATGCAGGCCGGTATGGGCGGTTTCGCCAATCGCATAGAGATTTTCCAGATCCGTCTTGCCATTCCATCCGGTAACGATGCCGCCACAGGTATAGTGCGCGGCGGGTACGACGGGGATGGGCTGCCGGGTGATATCGATGCCGAATTCCAGACAGCGGTTATAAATATTGGGAAAGTGATCCCTAAGGAAATCCGCGGGCTTGTGAGAAATATCAAGATAAACGCAATCGAGCCCGCGTTTCTTCATTTCGAAATCAATGGCACGAGCGACGATATCTCTCGGCGCAAGCTCCGCGCGCGCGTCGTGCCCCGGCATGAAGCGCGAGCCATCGGGAAGTTTAAGCAGGCCGCCTTCACCGCGTACCGCCTCGCTGATGAGAAACGATTTGGCGTGTGGATGATAAAGGCAGGTGGGATGGAACTGGACGAATTCCATGTTGGCCACGCGGCAGCCCGCGCGCCACCCCATGGCAATACCATCGCCGGTGGCGGTATCGGGATTGGTGGTGTAGAGATAAACCTTGCCGGCGCCACCTGTGGCCAGTACGGTGCTATTAGCGCCGATTGTATAAACCTTGCCCGCCGCGCTGTCCAGCACATAGGCACCATGGCAGCAGTTGCTGCTTTTATCGGCGCGGCCCAGTTTTGCGCTGGTAATAAGATCGATCGCGACATGGTACTCAAGCACCGTGATATTGGGATGCGTGCGCGCTTTTTCGGTCAGGGTCAGTTGCACTGCCTGCCCGGTCGCATCCGCCGCATGGATCACTCTTCGCACGCTGTGGCCGCCTTCCCGCGTCAGGTGATAGCCTGTTTCGTTGCCCTCATCACGGGTGAATGGCACCCCCTGGCTGATCAGCCACTGAATGGCCCGCGAGCCGTTTTCCACCACGTAACGGGTCACTTCCTCGTTGCACAAACCTGCGCCTGCGGTCAGCGTATCGCGAATATGGATCTCGGGCGAATCCTCTTCCGATAACACCGCGGCGATTCCCCCTTGGGCCCAGCCGCTGGCGCCATCCAGCAGCGCTTTTTTTGTGATAAGACCCACCTTCTTGCTTTGCGCCAGATTGAGCGCAAGGGTGAGGCCCGCCAGGCCACTGCCAATTATCAGCGTATCAAAATGAAGCCGAGGTACCTGGGTTTGCATGGATGATCTTTCCTGAGAACGGGAAATCATAACAGACTCATCGCAGACCTGGCGCTTTCATCCATTCTTTACATAATCCCGGATAATCCTGAATCCGGCGGTTGACCACCCATTTTTCATCTCATCGTTCCGTTAAGCGCCATGACAGGTAATGTTTTTGCTCCACTTGAATTTCACTTTTTCGGTGAGCTCGCCAGATTCAGGATAATAACCATGTTTTCGAGTGAACTAATTTATATTGCCCGCTGTCTCTTGCTACAGACCAGGCGCGGTACACCTTGTGTGTAATTCCCCGATGACCCTTGAACGGGTATACTTGGACAGCTATGTCATCAACGTAGCAATCCAATACCAATCATAATATTCAGGGGTCAGGCGGGATGGGTGACCGGGAAATCGACCAGCAGCTGGTGGAACGCGCGCAACGTGGTGACAAACAAGCGTTCGATCTGCTGGTGGTCAAGTATCAACGCAAACTGGCGCGTTTACTGTCGCAATTTATTCGCGATGCCGCCGAGGTGGAGGATGTGACCCAGGAAGCCTTTATCAAGGCTTATCGTGCGTTACCATCGTTCCGGGGTGATAGCGCGTTTTATACCTGGTTGTACAGGATTGGTATTAATACCGCGAAGAATTTTCTGGTGGCTCAGGGGCGGCGGGCGCCGACCACCAGTAACGGATTTGATGCCGAAGATGCCGAAGGCTTCGAGGAAGCCAGCCAGCTGCGGGAAATGAATACGCCGGAAAGCGAACTTACCAGCAAGCAGATCGCTCAAACGGTTAATCAGACCCTGGAAGAATTACCTGAGGAATTGCGTACGGCAATTACATTGAGAGAAATTGAGGGGCTGAGTTATGAGGAAATTGCAGTCATCATGAACTGCCCCATCGGTACGGTGCGATCACGCATATTTCGTGCTCGCGAGGCAATAGCGGAAAAACTACGGCCCCTATTGGGGACCGGCAAAGACAAGAGGTGGTAGCATGAAAAGTCAGATATCGGCATTGATGGATGGTGAACTGGATCAGGAAGATGCGGCCAGTATAATCGCCCAACTCAAGAAAACAGAGGAATTACGCGACGAATGGGCGGTTTATCATCTGATCGGCGATGCCATGGGGCGGCCGGAGGCGAGGTCCGCACATATTGCGCGGCGCGTCAGTGCAAGATTGGCTGTGGAACCGACCGTGCTGGCGCCCCGCCCTCACCCTCAGGCAAGGCACAAGACCAAGGCCTATGCGGTCGCCGCTTCGGTGGCGGCGGTAGCGGTAGTGGGGTGGATAAGCCTGCAGACGGCGGATCGGCCGCCGGAAAATCTGGTGGCCAGCAAGCCGGCTCCCGCAACCTTGGCCGCAAATCCGTCAATTCCTCAGGCAACCGCAACCGCTGTGCAAACAATTCCTGTCATTTCGGTTTCAGCGCCCGCCCCCGCTCAAATTAACGATTACCTGTTGGCGCATGGTCAATTTTCGCCTAGTACTGCGATGCATGGCGTAGCACCCTATATGCGCACGGTCGCTGAATCGCGCGAAAAATCTGCCAGATGACACGGGTAGCACTGGCTGCCTTGGTGGTGCTATCCGGCATCATACAGCCCGTATTCGCGCAACACCCGTCGCGATCCTCCCCTCAGGCGCTTGAATGGCTGCAAAAGATCGCTGCCGCGCCTCGCCAGTACAACTATATCGGTACTTTCGTTTACTCGTCCGGCAATCATATTGAAACGTCTCGCATTATCCACCTGGTGGATGCGGAAGGCGAACATGAAAAAAGCGAAGTGCTGGATGGCGCCCCGCAGGAAATCGTTCGCAATAACGACGAGATGAGATGTTATATTCCGGATAACAAGACTGTTGTGACCGAGAAACGCTGGTTGCAGAAAGTTTTTCCCGCATTGCTACCCCAGCCGTTGAGCAATCTCGATGATAGCTATATTGTTAAGGTAGGTGGACAGGAGCGCGTCAGCGATCACGCGTGTCAGATAATTGAACTGGAACCCAGGGACGATAAACGGTATGGCCACAAATGGTGGGTGGATACCCGTACCGGTGTGCTGCTGAAAGCCGCGGTAATGGATAAGGATCGCGTGGTGGAACAATTTGTTTTTACCCAGTTAAAAATCGGCGGCGATATAGACAAGGAACTATTGAAATCCAAATATGCGGCGAAAGCCGCCGAATGGCGAACAATCAATCTAGTGTCGTCCACCGTGGGAAGCGGCAAACTCGGCTGGCAGATCAAAGATCCGCCACCAGGGTTTAAAAAAGTTATTGAAATGAAGCGCAATCTTTCCGGCAAACCAATGCCGGTGGGCCATATTGCGCTGTCGGACGGTCTTGCCGCCGTGTCGGTGTTCATTGAACCGGTATCCAGCCAGGTACCCCCGCCGGTTGAAGGACTCTACCGCAGCCGCGGCGCAATCAATATTTACAGCCGTACCGTGGCGGATAACATCGTAACAACGGTGGGTGAAGTACCTCCGGCTACCGTGATGCAGATTGGCGACTCGGTAGTCACCCATAAAGTGAAATGAGAGCCGGATACGTACCAATGGATAGGGACGGATATTTTTCCTGTCCCGCCTCGAGCCTCGGTCGAGAGACAGCATCCCACTAAATTATCGCAGTGCATATTGGTTTATTTGTTTAAAGCCAATATAAACCTAAATCCATTTGGAATTCCATTTCCAGCAAACTTGC
>JBKJYB010000474.1:0-5088 GCA_046716045.1 Nitrosospira sp. | reverse complement strand
ATCGCAACCGGACGAAGCGGCATTGATAGGACGCTGGACCCGGCTTCGCGAACTGCGCTCGCTGGTGCAAAGGCAGTTGGAGGAATCGCGTGGCCAGGGAAAAATCGGTTCATCGCTTGCCGCCGCCGTTGAAATTCGTGCCGGGAAGGAGGATTTCCTGCTGCTTGATTCTTTGGACGACGATCTGCGACTGGTAATTGTCACCTCAGAGGCACGCGTGTTGCGCTCGGATGATCTTGAGAAGGCGGAAGTTTCTGTAGCCCCCTGCGCTTATCCGAAATGTGAACGTTGCTGGCATTATCGCCAGGATGTGGGCATTGATGCCAATCATCCCACGATCTGCGGCCGTTGCGTATCCAATCTTTTTGGTTCGGGCGAGGTCCGGCGATATGCCTGAATTTACGGCGCGCGCGGAGGCGCTGCGGATACGATGAAACTTCAAGTCAGCCTGATCCTGGCATTGGTCGTGCTAGTGCTGGATTTCACCACCAAGCGTTGGGTAGAATCCTCATTGTTTCACGGCGAGCAAATTCCGCTGACCAGTTTTTTCAACCTGGTGCTGACGTATAACGCCGGTGCGGCGTTCAGCTTTCTGAGCGACGCCGCCGGTTGGCAACGCTGGTTTTTTAGCGCGATAGCGGGAGGGGCTTCGGTGCTGATTGTTTATCTGCTACGCAAGCACGCGGCGGAAAAACTATTTTGTGTTGCGCTGAGTCTGATACTGGGTGGGGCGCTGGGTAACTTGTGGGATCGCATCACCCTGGGTCACGTCGTGGATTTTCTGGACTTCCATGCTGGCGGCTACCACTGGCCCGCGTTTAATGTGGCGGATTCAGCGATTTTTATCGGGGCTATGTTGCTGATAGTTGATGGTTTCCGGCGTAAAGAATAGAGCAAAAGGAATTGGACGCTAACCCGAATGTATCATAAATTGACGCGCGTCAATTTATGATACATCCGGGTTAAGAAGATTGCCCGGTAATTTCTAGACGGAACCGGAATCACGGTTCTTTCCGGGCTGCCACAGCACATCTTCCACACCTTGCTGACAGTTTAAAACCCGGCATAGCACAAACAGAAAGTCTGACAGGCGGTTGAGGTACTGGATGTGGAACGGCGTCACTGCTTCGCTTCGAGCTATCCTGACCACGCATCTCTCCGCTCGGCGGCATACGGCACGCGCGACGTGACAGAGAGCAGCCGTGCGTGCTCCGCCGGGAAGTATGAATTCCTTCAGTGCGGGTAGTGTGACGTTATATTCATCGAGCTGTTTTTCCAGCCGGCTGACTTGCGCTTCACTCATGCTGACCCGTCCGGGAATGCTCAAATCGCCCCCCAGGTCGAACAAGTCATGCTGGATATTTTCCAGTTTGATGCGTATCCCTTCTTCAAGGCTTTCTGCAAGCAGCACACCGATGCAGCTGTTAAGCTCATCCACCGTGCCGATAGCCTCGATGCGTAAGCTCTCTTTGGGAGATCGCGTGCCATCGCCCAGACCGGTGGTACCATCATCGCCCGTGCGAGTGTAGATCTTTGTTAGCCGTTTACCCATTTTTCCGAGCTGGATGTCATGTTATTGAGATGAGTATGGGACAGTAAATAGACGCTATGTACCCACTTCGCCCCTGTTACTCTTCCTGCTTGGGTTTAGCTGGAACTGGCGGCATGAATAGCGCAGGCAGGGGTTTACTTTGTTGTCCCCGGCGGAGGTGGTCGGGCCGCTTGTCCCCGGCGAATGGTGACGCCGTCAGGTTGGTGGCGGGTGCAGACGTGGTATCCGAGGGTGGTGTTGATGGTGTCGATGGTGCGGATGGTATATAAGGCTGAGTGAATAAAGGATCCTCGGGCGGTTTGGCGCGCCCCCCCTGTACGCGCCTGTACTCCCCGTGTCCCTCATACTTCTTGAGATCCCTGGAGCGAGAGCCCGAATGCGCTTCGCTAAGACGTCCAGTGCGGGATTCAGATTGTTTCTTCTGTTCTGGCTTGGCGCGCTCGTCGCGATCAAGCCCACGACGCGCACTTTCCGGCTCTTTTGGATGACGCGACGGCAGCGTTTCCGGCCCGAATCCAGTAATTATTTCGGTATTAAGCTTGAGTTTCAGAAGTTTCTGGATACCTTCGAGCAACTCGGTTTCATCCTCGCATACGAGCGAAATTGCGTCCCCTTTGGTGCCAGCACGGCCGGTGCGACCGATTCGATGAATATAGTCTTCCGGCGTCGTGGGCAATTCAAAATTGACGACATGTGGCAGGTCTTCGATATCGAGTCCGCGCGCGGCAACGTCGGTTGCCACCAGGACGCGCACCACGCCTTGTTTGAATTCCTCCAGTGCCTGGGTGCGTTGAGGCTGGCTTTTATCGCCATGAATCGCTGTCGCAGTGATGCCGTCACGCTCCAGCTGCTGCGCCAGACGGCCGGCGCCATGCTTGGTGCGGACAAATACCAGTACCTGTTTCAGATCCTGCGACTTGATGAGGTGCGCCAGCAATTCGCGTTTACGCTCGCGGTCAACCGGATGCACCACATGCGTCACCAATTCGGTAATGGAATTACGCCGTGCTACTTCGATTAGTACGGGTTGCTTTAATAATTTATCCGCCAGTTTTTTGATTTCGTCAGAAAAGGTGGCGGAGAACATCAGGCTTTGACGCTGCGGCGGTATCAACGCAAGAATGCGCTTTATGTCGGGCATGAAACCCATGTCAAGCATGCGATCGGCCTCATCCAATATCAAAATCTCGATCTTGGAAAGATTCATTGTTTTCTGCTCGATATGATCCAGTAGCCGTCCTGGTGTCGCTACCAGGATTTCCACGCCCGCGCGCAACTCCTTCACTTGGGGGTCGATATTCACGCCGCCGTAAACCACCGCACATTTGAGTGGTAGGTATTTGCCGTAGGTTTTGACACTTTCATACACTTGCGCCGCCAATTCCCGCGTGGGAACCAGGATCAGTGCGCGAATTGGGTGTTTAGCGGGTGAGACACTGGTGTTGGCATGGCGCTGCAATCGATGCAGTGTGGGAAGGGTAAAGCCAGCGGTCTTGCCGGTGCCGGTTTGTGCTCCCCCCATTATGTCCTTGCCCTCAAGAATCGGCGGAATCGCCTGTGCCTGAATGGGAGTAGGTTCTGTGTAGCCTTGATCTGCGATAGCGCGCAGGATTTCAGGCGATAGGTTAAGCTGATCAAACGACATATTTATGACTCCCAAGCCGCCTACCAACGCCTGTTGGGACCGGTCCAGGCAGAACAATTAATATAGAGAGGATCGTATAAGACAAAAGAACGCGGCCGCTGGTTACGGCTGTGACCGGACAGTTATGCTCGTAACCATGAGCGGACATCATACAGCACATTGGGAAATGGCGCCAGAACAGCAGCTTGCATCAACCTGGCAGCCTGTGGCGTCTAATCATTTCTTACGCCCTGACGAATATCTTTTTGTGGTTTTTCAGCTTTAAACCACTCGCCGCCTTTTTTCAAACCTCTTAACAACGGAGGCGCCCCGCCGATGGCCACCGCATCGACCAGACAATACCAGGCCGCAACGCCGCTGGGTGGATTGCCCTGAGACAACGCAAAAATGGGTTCTATTGCTGCCCACTGCCATGTTCCGGCTGCCGTACCGATTAATTCCAGCCAGGTGGTAATAAAGAAGGCAGCGAGATAGACCATCGGCGAGCGGCCTTTGAACAGGTAGATAAGAAAAACACAAAACAATATCGCACCCACCTGATCACCCTGCGCCGGGTAGCCGCTAATCCCCCAGATCGACCATGATCCGCACGCCAGCACGACAAACGCAGCTATCTTTCGGGCATATTTCAGAAAGAAGCCGGACCGGGCAAGCGCAACTGCCGTTAGATAAACCATTCCGTGGCCTGGCGGCACATAGGCCGGCACGTTCCCGAACCGGTAGGTATATCCACCCATGTAGATGGAGGCGAAATGCTCACCCAGCGTGGCAAAAGCCACTGCTATGATCACCTGCATCCGTACTTCTTTATTTTCCCCAAAGAGCAATCCCAGTAGAAATGTCCAGGCGATGATCCCCATGAAATTCTGTTGTTCCATGCTCCCGCTGGCGTCCATGACCAGACTGATCGCAACGCAGGAAAAAGTCAGCGTGGCTATAAAATAGTCTCGAACTTTATGCGAACAAGTGACATTGACGGGGGGAAAATTACGTAGCATTCTCTATGCGGCTTGTATTTAACCTAAATCCGGTAGTTGGACGAGGTGAAGTGTGCGGTTTTTGAGGTGCAGGGCAAGGCGCAATGACGCGGAATGGTCGTTCCATTCCAAGAAGTTGCAACGCAGCCATGTGCCGCAAAAAATGTGCAATTCACCCCGTAGCGGCCTCACCCAGAAGGTGAGAGTTAAATAATAAGAAATATTGTTATTAATCACAACATTGATCTATTAAATGAGCGGTCAACTACCGGATTTAGGTTTAATATGAGAATTTTGAATTGCTTTCGGTTCTGGCAATGCCATAAACCAATCGTTTGCCTATGCTCACATGGAATTGCATCGCAGCATGAAATCCAGGTGGTTCGATTGAGGGCTCGTTTTTTTCTACGGAAAAGAAAACGAGCTTCATGCGGTTTCCCGCTGTTACCATGAATATTATAAGCGATAAAAGCCGCCGTCCCATCCAATTAGCTGGGAACAGCGGCGTAAGCGGGTAATCATCCTATCTGAATAAGGCGGAAACCAGGGAGATGCGCCGGATCACCCCTCCTCCTCCTCATCATCCTTATCTTTCTTTTCTGGCTTGAGGACCATTTTGCCTTCCTTGCGGCTGGCATTGAGGTCGGTCTCGGCGACTTCCTTGTGCACCAGGTTCTGATGGCAGTCGATGCAGGTGGCGCCCTCGGTCTCCATCTTCTTGTGCGCGGCCTTGGCATCGGCACCCGGCGGCTGCGGGTCCTTGTGGCATTCGCGGCAGGTGTTGCTGTCCCACTTCTTCAGGTTCATGCGCGCATCGTGCGCCATGATCAGGCGGCGCTCGTTGAATTTCTCCAGCGTGGAGTAGTCGTTGGCAAATTCCAGGTACAACTCGCGCGCCCCGTCCACCACATGGG
>JBKJYB010000473.1:0-3559 GCA_046716045.1 Nitrosospira sp. | reverse complement strand
GGCGGGCTCGCCCGGGCAGCCTCTTTTCGACAGTATCGTTGTGTTCGAGAACTATCCCATCGCCGAGACGCTGCGCAGTAATGAACTATACGGTCTTCATTTTGGTGATATCGAAGGCAAGGGCCTGACCGGTTACGCGATGGATTTGCAAGTTGTCGTCGGGGATACGATTGAGATCGAATATTCATACGGACGAAATGATTTTACGGATGATTTCGTGCTGGAACTGCGAAGCCATATGGAATTCCTGATGCGAGAAATGATGGCGCACCCCCAGCGGCCGCTAGGCGAACTGGCATGGATGGGAACCCAAGCGCTCAATCACGTGATTTCTTTGGGACGCAATACGCATGATACTGCTATGCCGGCGCACATCCCGGCAGATTCGCGTCAGCCGGTTCATCGCCTGATTGAACACCATGCAAGCGTGCAACCGCACGCTATCGCGCTACTGATGGGTGAGCAAGAGCTTTCCTACGCCGAACTGAACATACGGGCAAACTGGCTTGCGCATCGCCTGATCAGTATGGATGTCGGCCCGGAAATCCGGGTGGGTGTGGCAATGGAGCGTTCGCTCGACGTGATTGTAGCGCTGCTTGCTGTGCTCAAGGCCGGGGGCGCGTATGTGCCGCTGGATACGGAATATCCGGTTGACCGGCTTTCATTCATGATGGAAGACAGCTCGCTATCCCTTCTCATCACGCAAAACAAAGTATTGCCCAAGCTTGTGACCACCACCGGCATGCGAACGCTGGTCCTGGATTCAGTCGACCTTGGGGACGAGCCGGATTCGAATCCCGAGGTGTTGATTAATGAGCATAACCTCGCCTATGTCATTTACACATCGGGCTCCACAGGCATCCCTAAAGGGGTGGCGGTGACACATGGCCCCCTGTCAATGCACTGCCAAGCCACTGCCGAGATTTATGGCATGGGCCTGCATTCATGCGAATTGCTTTTCATGTCTTTCTCTTTTGACGGCGCCCATGAGCGCTGGTTGACCGCACTCACTGTCGGTGCGGGACTCGCGGTACGCGATCAGGAATTGTGGACCGCTGAGCAAACCTACGATGCGCTGCACCATTATGGTATTACCAATGCTGCCTTTCCGCCCGCCTACCTGGGGCAGGTAGCGGAATGGGCCGCGCCCCGTAATGACCCGCCGCCGGTGGAGCTCTATGTATTCGGCGGTGAAGCCATGCCCAAGGCCTCGTATGACCTGATTCGGCAAACGCTGCGGCCGCGTATCCTGATCAATGGCTATGGACCGACCGAAACGGTCGTTACGCCATTGATCTGGAAGACCGAGGCCAGGAACAGTTTTGATTGCGTTTATGCACCCATAGGCCGTCCCGTGGGTGAGCGTACCGCATACGTACTGGACATCGACATGCAACCCGTGCCTATGGGTACAGTGGGTGAGCTTTATATTGGCGGGTATGGATTGGCACGCGGGTATCTAGGCCGAGCCGGTTTGACAGCCGAGCGCTTCGTTGCCGACCCTTTTGACGACAAGGGCGGACGTCTCTATCGCACCGGAGATCTGGCACGATGGCTGGATGACGGCAACATCGAGTATATCGGCCGCGTCGACCATCAGGTAAAGATCCGCGGCTTTCGAATTGAACTGGGTGAAATCGAGGCTAGTTTACGTGAATTAACCGGAGTAGCTGACGCGGCTGTTGTCGTGCATGAAGGTGCGGTCGGCCGCCAACTGGTCGCCTATATAGTACCGATAGAGGGGATGCAGCCGCCCGACCTGACCCGGCGGCTCAAGCAGGAACTCGGTAATCGCCTGCCGGAATACATGCTTCCCGCGCATATCATGACACTGGCAATACTGCCGCGATTGCCGAGCGGCAAGCTGGACCGTAATGCATTACCGGAGCCGGGCGCTGTTGCCGCGCTGTCCTACCGGGCGCCTTCCACCGAACAAGCCAGGATGCTGGCAAAAATCTGGCAGGAAGTACTTGGCGTCGAGCGCGTGGGGGAAACCGACAATTTCTTTGCGTTTGGCGGGGATTCGCTATCGAGCCTGAAAGTGATGGCCAAGATGCGCAATCTGCCCGACGTAAAATTCAATTTCAAACTGCGGGACCTGATGCAGCGTCCCACCATCGCGGGTTTACTCGGGCTGGATATACAAGCTCCGGAGGGCGTCCAGCCGCTGTTGGCACTAAATCAGCCATGTGGAGAAGCAGCGCCACTATTCTGCATTCACGCAGGGCTGGGCACGGTATTCGACTATCAGCCTCTGGCACGCTTGCTTCAGGGCAAACGGACAGTATACGGTCTTCCTTGCCGCATGCTGACTGATCCTCAACACCGGGATAGTTCGCTTGAAAAAATGGCGGCGGACTATTGCCGGATGATTCGTCATATTCAGCTGCAAGGGCCGTATCATTTGGCTGGCTGGTCTCTCGGCGGGACGCTGGCCGCCATGATTGCCGCATTCCTCGAGGCAGACGCGCAAGCCGTGGCATTTCTGGGACTGATTGATCCATTTATTCCCGGCATCGAGCAACCCCAGCCTGATAATTGGCAGCAGGATTTTTCTGATTTCATTTCCGTGGTTATCCCAGGCATGACGCCGGGTGAAATGATGGACGCCGGTTCATCCCTGGATGGCGAAATGACGGAAGCACAGGCAGTCTCAAGCTTGCTGGGGAAGCTGTTTCTAACCGAACAGATGAGAGAGCGTACAGAAGGCGATCGAGGGACAGGAGGCTATGCCGGCATGGGACGAGAAGAATTGGCGCATACCTTTGCCGTGGCGCGTCAATTGAAAGCGCTGTCGCTACAAGCCTCCGCATTGACTGCTTTGCAGGGCCGGCCAATATGCTGGTGGGCGGCTGAACGTCCGTTGCCGGACCGGAATGGACTTGCCTCGCAGATAGATCAGGAAAAATTGTTTTCCGTCGAACTCGAAGCGGACCATTTTGCCATCGTGCGTGAGGAATCATTGTTGCTGGGGATAGCGTCCGCTTTGGCAGCGATTCCGCCCTTGGCTACGGAGAGCAGGGCGGTTGGCTAGAATCGCGCCGGCCAGGTGTTTGCAATATTTACGGATTTCCCTTCAGGACGTTGGTTGAGGACAAAACGCTTTCGCAAGCGCCTGCGCCATATCCCTTCGTACCAGCTCGGCTTCGTTCACGATATTCCCGAGACGGGCAAAATCGTGAGTCATCCCTTCATAGACCTTGAGATGAGTGGAAACTCCTGCCGTCTTAAGCCTATCCGCATACGCGATGCCTTCGTCCACCAGCGGATCATATTCGGCCAACGCGATAAAAGCCTGGGGAAGACTGCTTAAGTCCCCCGCTTCGAGAGGTGCAAAACGCCAGTCCGTCCGATCCGCAGCGTTGCGCAGGTAGTTGTTGAACATCCATTGCAGCGTCGGAGCTTCAAGCAGATAACCCTGAGCCAAACGTCGATGCGATGTCGTATCCTGCCAAGCTGCGGTGCAGGGGTAAAGAAGCACCTGCAATACCGGCTGTGGCCAATTCCCGTCACGCGCGGCAATAGTTAACCCCGTCGCCAGTGTTCCTCCCGCGCTGTC
>JBKJYB010000472.1:0-2624 GCA_046716045.1 Nitrosospira sp. | reverse complement strand
CCTTACCCGCTTGGGAAACGGTACCGCCGGCAGATATATTTCGTGTTTTCGAACGCGGCGGCCGGGCCGCTGGCAGCGCGTTCCCCGAAATCGGATTACCCAATATTTCGGGTTCGTTACAAAAATTGGATGAGCCAGGTCGTCCCGACACACATCAATCCAATCGTGGCCCCGGTACTGGCAGCAATATCGCGGTTCCGGTAATCGCGATTACCAAGACGCGGTTAAACGATCCTCACCTCTGGTTTTTGGGAACAAATGATCAACCTGGGGACTATCGTTCATCGGGTTGCACCGCCTGTCATACGGTTTATGCGAATGATCGAGATCCAAAACATTCCGCGTTCTATAATCGCTATGGACACGACGGTACCTCGGCAACACTAGACCCGACCCTACCCAAACAGGAATCAGGGCACCCCATCAAACATGAATTTACGCGTGCCATCCCGTCGTCGCAATGCATGGTATGCCATATGCACCAGCCCAATGTTTTCGTAAATTCATTTTACGGTTATACCATGTGGGATTATGAGTCCGACGCCCCTTTCATGTGGCCAGAAAAGCAGCAATACCCGACAGCAGCAGAGGCCCGCGCGATTTTAGATCGCAATCCAGAAGGTGCCGCGATTAGCGGCAAATGGGGCAATCTCGATTTCCTGAAGAAAATTGCCTCACTTAATCCCATGCTTAAAGACACTCAGTTTGCCGACTATCATGGACATGGTTGGAATTTCCGAGCGATTTTCAAACGGGATCGTAAGGGCGCGTTGCTTGATGAGAACGGCAATATCGTGGCTGATAGCGACCCAGATAAATTTAAGAAAGCCGTTCATTTAAGCTCGGTTCATAACGACGTGGGAATGCACTGCGTAGATTGCCATTTTTCTCAGGACGCCCATGGCAACGGCCATATCTACGGCGAGGTTGCCGCAGCGATCGAGATTGATTGTGTTGATTGTCATGGGACGGCAAAAACCTATCCGACTCTACGCACCTCGGGCCCCGCTGCGCGTCCCGGCGGTACGGATATGCGAACGCTAACGACACAAGATGGGCGGCGGCGCTTTGAATGGAGAGATGGGAAGCTTTATCAGCGCTCCGCTTTGGATGCAAACAAGGAATGGGAAATAACTCTAGTCAAAGACACGATGAATCCCAATCATCCTCGCTACAATCCGAAAGCTGCGCGCGCAAAATTACTTGCGGCGGGAGAACCCGGTAGAGAGGGCAAGTGGGGGCCGGGTGTGAGCAACTTCGCGCATGACAACGATAATATGTCTTGCCACTCTTGTCATACGTCCTGGACCACGAGTTGCTCAGGCTGCCACATGCCAACGGAGGCAAACTGGAAAACCGAGCGCCATCATTATGAGGGCGGTGAGACTCGAAACTATGCCACCTATAATCCGCAAGTCGCGCGCGATGACCTATTCCAACTCGGGCGTAGCGGTCCCGTGAAAGGCGGAAAAATTACTCCGGTGCGTTCAAGTTCGGCACTTGTAGTTTCTTCGACTAACGCGAATCGTGAGCGTATATACATTCAACAAGCACCGATCGCGGCGAGCGGCTACTCCTCTCAAGCATTCGCACCGCACTATCCACACACCGAGAGAAAGCGAGAAACCAAAACCTGCACCGACTGCCATGTGTCGGACGCGAACGACAATAACGCAACAATGGCGCAGTTGCTGCTGCAAGGTACCAACTTCGTAAATTTCATCGGCTATATCTCTTGGCTGGGTGAGGCAGGCCATGTGGAGGCAATCACGGTTACGGAATGGGATGAGCCTCAGGCGGTAATCGGAAGTTATCTACAGCGATATGCTTATCCCGATTATTTTCCCCAACACCAGGATAGAAAGCTGGAGTTGCAACAGGCTCATGAGCATCGTACTAACGGTGCGGCAAATTGCGTACAATTACGCGGCGAATATTTGTATGTCGCAGAAGGTAAAGGTGGATTCCGTGTTTACGATGTTGCTGCTATCGGCAACAAAGGTGTATCTCAACGGATCACGACTGGCCCGTTTTCAGCCGTGGGCCACGACACGCACGTTGCCACAAGAAACGCAACCTGTATGGCGCTACCAACGAATCAACCTATCGCGCCACAACGCAATACTGGTGACCTGATGAGAAAAACAAATCAGGAACAACCATTCCATCCTATATACAACTACGCGTTTATTGTCGATGCAGAAGAAGGATTGATTCTGGTTGATGTAAATACCTTAGCGGACGGCGATCCCCGAAACAATTTTCTAAGGCGCGCACTAACTTGGAACCCGGGTGGCCTTCTTAACGGCGCGCGCCATATTACCCTAGGTGGGCACTATGCTTACATCGCCACACCCGGTGGTGTGGTGCTAATCGACCTAAATGAGCCGCTCAAACCGCTACACCTTAAAACAAAAGCACTTGAAGATGTTCGCGCTTCGGCATTGCAATTTCGTTATCTCTTCGTTACTGATAAGACTGGGCTGTGCGTAATAGATGTTACAAGCCCTCTTGAACCGATTTTATTGGAGAAACGAGTACCTCTTGCAGATGCGCGCAAGCTTTACCTCGCGCGAACCTATGCCTATGTAGCGGCTGGCAAGGAAGGTTTAGCAATCATCGAT
>JBKJYB010000471.1:0-2501 GCA_046716045.1 Nitrosospira sp. | reverse complement strand
GGGGCACCTACGCGGGCCTCGCGCATCCCGCCGCGATCGGGTATCTGAAACAGCTCGGCGTTACGGCTGTCGAGCTGATGCCGGTGCACTATTTTATGCAGGACAAGCACCTTGTCGAGCAGGGGCTGCGCAACTATTGGGGTTATAACTCCATTTCCTATTTCGCCCCCCACGGCAACTACGCGGCCGACAAACGACCGGGCGCCGCCATCGCTGAATTCAGGCAGATGGTTAAGGCCATGCACCAGGCCGGCATCGAAGTCATCCTCGATGTGGTCTATAACCACACCGCCGAGGGCAATCATCTCGGGCCTGTGCTGTGCCTGAAGGGCATCGACAATGCCTCATACTACCTGCTGACGGAGGACGATCGCCGGTATTACATGGACTACAGCGGCACCGGCAACAGCCTTAATATGCGCCAGCCGCACGTGCTGCAACTGATCATGGATTCGCTACGTTACTGGGTGCTGGAGATGCACGTGGATGGCTTCCGCTTCGATCTGGCGGCCGCCCTGGCGCGCGAATTGCACGAAGTACAAATGTTGTCCGCCTTCTTCGACATCATTCAGCAGGATCCGGTCATCAGCCAGGTCAAGCTGATTGCCGAACCCTGGGATCTGGGGGAAGGCGGGTACCAGGTCGGCAATTTTCCATCGGGCTGGTCCGAGTGGAACGATAAGTATCGCGACTGCCTGCGCGACCTCTGGCGCGGCCAGGAAGAGACGCTAAGCGAATTCGCCCATCGCTTCACCGGAAGTCCGGACCTCTATGCCGACAACTCGCGCATTCCTTTCGCGAGCATCAATTTCGTCACCGCGCATGACGGCTTCACGCTGCGCGACCTGGTGTCTTACAACGACAAACACAATCTGGCCAACGGCGAAGACAATCGCGATGGCACCGACGACAACCGTTCCTGGAACAGTGGCGTCGAGGGACCCACCGGCGATCCCGAGATACTCGCCCTTCGCGCCCGGCGGCAGCGCAATTTTCTGGTCACGCTAATGTTGTCGCAGGGTGTGCCGATGCTGCTTGCGGGAGATGAATTCAGCCGCACCCAGCAGGGCAACAACAATGCCTACTGCCAGGACAACGAAATCGCCTGGATCGATTGGGCCAACATCGACCGGGATTTACACGAATTCACCAGACGTCTTATTGATTTTCGGCACGCCCATCCGGCTTTCCGCCGCCGTCGCTGGTTTCAGAATCAGGCCATCCATGGCGCGGACTGCAAGGATATCGCATGGTTCAGTCATACCGGCGAGCAGGCGAACGAGGAGCCATGGGGTGGATGGATCGCTCAAAGCCTGGCGGTTTTCATCAATGGCGAGACCATCCCCAACCCCAATGCCCGCGGCGAGCCGGTTACCGATAACAGCTTCTACCTGATCTTCAACGCCCACCACGAAACGTTGGATTTCACCCTGCCTGTGACCCGCTGGGGTCCAAGCTGGCTGCACGTGCTCGATACCGTACGGGGCTGGGTCGATGATGCTACACCACTTGAGGCTGGCGCCAGGCTGACGGTGGCGTCGAGGTCGATGGTGTTGCTGCAGCGCCAGGACTGACTGGTTGCTGAAGCGCGCCGCTGGTAGCGGCGCCATCTTGAGCTTCCAACTCCTTGCGCATGAGTTCCACACTGCCCGCGCAATTTTCTGGTCACGTTGATATTAACGTAAATCCGGTAGCTGACCGCTCATTTAGTAGACCAGTGCTATGATTAATAACAACATTTCTTATTTATTTGACGCTCATCTTCCAGGTGAGGCCGCTACGGGGTCACACCTTCCTGCGGAAGGCACTGTTCCGCCCTGCGCGGTCGCACCATTCCGCGTTGTTGCGCCTTGCCCCACACGCTAAAAATCGCACACTCCACCCTGTCCAACTACCGGATTCAGGTTCAATACTCATGCCATATTGGCGTCAGTCATTCCGCTCGCTTCGCTTCATGAAGCTTCACTGTGATCTGACCCGCCCTGTACGCCCGCAATAGCGCATAGGGAAATGTATCGAATAGCTGGGCCAGCGCGAGTCCATGCGTTTCGCCGAACGCATGCGTGCTGAAGGTTTCGTCCGTCAATGTGTTAGTCCAACTCTCGTGCATGCGTTCCGGTGGCAATTCGAGCCAGGTGTCGCCCCACACGAGCTTGCCGGCCGGAGTCCAGTCATGTTCTCCCATGAATCCGCCAAGCAGACGCGGCACCACAATCAGGAGAGTTTCGTCGCCATGATGCCGGGTGAAGGCGCACACCTGCTCCGCATGGTCGCCATGTGCTTTTAGCGGCAGGTAGTCGCCGTCACGAAAAACCTGCTCGCACTCACGCCGCAGTGCCAGCGTCTTCCACGTCATGTAGAGCTTGATCCGGCCATCTGACAGGCTTTCGAGTAGACGCTGCACGCACGCGGCTGCGCCCTCATCGGCGCACAGGGCCTTGATCGCTCGCAGCGCCGCATGCCGCGCCTCGTAGTCCACCGCACGCCGGTTGTCCGGGTCC
>JBKJYB010000470.1:0-5624 GCA_046716045.1 Nitrosospira sp. | reverse complement strand
TGTCCAGCACACTGACCTCGTGAGTCTTGCCGTCGCTGATATGGATGAAGGCGGGAATGCTGCCCCGCAAATCCAGCAGGGTATGCAGCTTGATAGCCGCCTTGGTGGAGCGAAACGGCGCCCAGGGAAACAGCGACAGACACAGGTCGATGGTAGTGGCATCCAGGGCATAGACCGTGTTGGCAAGATCGACACCGAAGCTGTCGTTGCCATAAAGCTTGCGCGCGCGGCGGATGAGCACTGCCGCCAGGCCGGCCCAGATGCGCCAATCGCGCCCTTCGTTGGCATCGGCCAGCGTGGAGCGCTTCACCGGCGCACGAAAGCCCATGCCGTACAGCTTGGACTGATTGACCCGAAGACAGGCTTCGATGTCGCGCAAACTCTCGCGGTAAGTCAATTGTGCAAACGCCATGGCGCGGAACTGTTCGGTACAGCTCAGACGTCGTACGCCCGAATCGCCGCCGTGACGCGCCACGAGGCGGGTAAAGCTCGTCCATGGCACGAACTCCATAATCTGCACGAACATAGTCTTGCCGGAATTCATAAGCACCCTCCCGAGGAATCAACCTCGGAAAGCTACCCGAATATGAATGAATTGATTTCAAATCGGCACCAAAATAATTTGCTTGAGAACCCGCGCCAGAGTTTGATCTCCGCGCATTCATTACTGGTTTAACCGGACACCACTGAAGTGCGGGAGACGTTAAGAAAGTTATAAAGGAGGATTGGCACGATAAAATCACATTACTGAACAACTGAATCTGATCTGACACACTGCACCAGTCAAATCGGGTAACTGTCAGATGAAGTGGCGACTACTACAGTTTATGATTAGGTTTATCCCACTCGGATTTGCCTGATCAGCAACGGCAACAGCCAGAAATAGCTCTCTATTATGCAGCCAGCGTTGACTGTGGGATCTCATCTTCAGGAACGAGAAGTTTGTGACTGAAAAACATTACCTCATTGCCGACATAGCGCTTTTGAGCAGTATAGTTCAAGTTATACGCAAGACACTTGTTAAGCTGGTACATATCGCAAATTTCGGTAGCGTTATCATAGGACACCACCCATGGCAGCATGAATCTGTGGGATTGCAGTGCCTTTGCGATTTGAAGGTGGTCGTCATGCATGTAAAAGTTCCGGTACAAACCTTGCCCTTTCACATAGTAGGGCGGATCTAGATAGATTAGCGACTGCTTGGATAGGAACGTCCCACAGCGTTGCAACAGAGCCAAAGCATCCTCGCTATACACCGTGATATGGCTCGCATGGTCCGCGATCTTCCGTATCCTTGCGGCCAACACGTCTTTCTTGAATCTGGCATCAAGCTTGTAACTCCCGCTTTGTGCTAAACCACCAATGACACCGCCCTTCAGGATCCCTGATCGGTTTGTGCGGTTCATGAACAAAGTCGCAAAGCCGCGCTCAACCAAGTTGACCTCCACCTCTCCTCGCAAAACTGACCTCCACTTAAACCATTGGTCCATGGTGACAGGCGTGTCGTATAGTAACTTCAGCACTTCGTCCGGTTCCTTCGTTACCGCAACCCAGAAGGAGTGGACAGCGGGATCGAGATCATTGATGTGTACATGGCTCGCGTGGCCATGATATAGCAGCTCGAGTGCAACGCCGGCACCGCCAGCATAGGGCTCGAGATAATGGCCTCTAGCGAGTCCGTTTGCTTCCATCACTTGTGCAATGAAGGGGGCAAACCGGGCCTTTCCGCCAGGGTAGCGCAGAGGTGTGTAAAGCTTATTGGAGTACATGAAAGAATTATCTCAAAGAATGATGTCGTTGGCCAGCCTTGTATCTCTGTGCAACTTATTTGTTTTCGAGAGAAAACAGCTTTGATGCGTCAACGCCATAGCCATCTCGCATAATCTTTGCGAGGCGTTTTGCAAAAAGTGATCTGAATTCTTGGCGGGCGGCTTGGTTGTCGTGACTCCATCTTTTCCAAGGATTATTCTTCCCCTTTTGGGTAAGGAAATTTTTAAAATCAGTGGTTTTATAAAAATCCTTAAATGCCTCTCTAACCGTCAATTTCGATTCTGTTGTATTACTTTTTCTGAAGACATCGACAAGTGATTTGAGGTTGATTTGGTTGCCGGTAATAGACAGAGTTCCTATTATCTTTGCGGCGCACTTGGTAAATACAGGCCTTGTGAACTGGATTGTATTTTTCCAGAGTTCGTCATCTGCGGGTAAGTTGTATAAAAACTCAAATATAAGTTGATCGGGCGGGAGCGTCCCAGGCAGCAGAACAATTGAGTCAAGACTCTTTGTTCCCTCGACATCAGCATCTAGAATGATGATGCTCTTGGCTGAGAATTCCGGAACGCCTTTTTGCACAAGTTGAATGTAGTTTGAGCAGCCAAGTGACACGTCACTCAATTGATTGATGAATTTCTTACTTGTGTGCCGGAATAGCAACGTGTTGAAGAAATCACATCCTTCTTTGTCTTCGAAATAGACATTTATTTTTGGCAATGAAATTTCATTTGCGGCCGCAATTGTGGTGGTAAGCAGGTCAGAATAAATTTCCGGCCAAGAAATGTCATGTATAGCCTGAACCGGACCAAAGGTATCGCTCAGGTAAACTGTTTTGAATTTTCGTCGATATTTTTTGCTTAAATCATATGTGCGTTCGATCAAGGTTGGAGAATGCGAAGTCATGATCACTTGCAAATGAAGATCATTGCATTCTTTTTCTAGCATCTCGAGCAGTTTTGTCTGTGCTGCCGGAAACAATCCTGCATCTGCTTCATCGATCAGCAGAAGACCGCCTTTGTAGTCGGAATATTCTTCCTTTAGTTTTCTGAAAGACATCAGCGCCAAAATGATTTGTCCAGCATTATCTTCTCCTGCTGACACAGAATCTTGATCGTAGTTTTCTGCGTGTGCGACTGCTGAGTTGATCGAACCGCCTGTGCCTGTTGCGGAAGACGATGTTTTATTCAGCAGCTCATTGTTCAGGTTGATGAATTGCTGCTCATGCGCGTTTAAGTACTCGAAATCGCGAACCTTATATTCTCTAGAGGCGATTGGCTGCAACCTTTTCAGGCTCAGAAAAATAACTGGATGTGTGAAATTCCGGCTTTCCTTTCCTTTCTCTGTTGTTGTGTTCTTTCGAACAACTGGTCTAGCAGAAGATCCTCGACTTGATAATTCAAGTTCAGCAGTGGCATCGCCATTGCTATAGCCGTCGTGTAGCTCAACCGCCACATCCAATGATCCAGGTACATCATATTTGTCGGAGAAACGAAAATGTTCAGCAGGTAGTGATTTGAAGTTCGATCCAGTTATGGTTTGAAATTGCAGCTTCTCGTCCTTTAGGTAGTCTTTTTCAAAACTAAAAATCTGCGCAGCAATACCAAGGATAGACGATTTCGAAGTCCCATTTTTCCCGCAGATAACGGTGACATGAGTTCCAAACTCAATATTTACGTTGTTCAGTGCTCGGAATTTTTTGATGACGAGCTTTTTTAGTAGCGTCTCCATTGCTAACCTCCCCAATTTTCCTGTGCGGCAACGAAAAACATGGTGTCAAACGAAAACATGGTGTCAAGTCTTGTTCTTTGCCAATCGTTGCTGCTTCACAATGCGACTCACCCGGGAATAATGCAATCTGAAATGATCCCCGATCTCCTTCAAACTGTAACCACCGCTGGCGTAAGCATCGAAGATGGCCTCGTCTCGTCCATGTGCCTCGGCGATCTGGGCTAACGGTTTCGGTGGCGACCGTCGTTGGACGGCAGCAATTTCTCGATGAGAAGCATCTACATCGAGAGGAACAGTATTGGGGACCACGGTATCTGGCTTTCCCGAAAGGCTTGTTCATGGCACTTATCGGACGATCAAGCCGCGACTACCAAAAATTAATGCCGCCTATCCTCATCGTAGATCTGTCAATCAAAAAATCATGGTCCGATGCACCGGTTCTGTCACAAGCCTTCGGCCTATGCTGAGCGCCTCAGCCGCTCCCTGCACCCAGGTAACGTGCGCGCAGCGGAAGATGCTCTTTCTGTATGTTACGGACTTTGAATACATCAACCCATTGGACTGAAGTACAGCTTTTGTGAATAGGGATATTATGAAATATTTTCTTACAAATACCTCGGTGCAAGCCTCCAAAAATTGCCAATCGCTACTTAAGTTCCAAACAGAATGACTCACTACACTAGTATGCGCACGGCGTATTGTTCCGAGTGCCATATCCAGCCACCAGATCAACAGGTTTTTTTGTAAAGCCACCAACAATGGTCAACGCATTTATGCATTTGTCATTGGCCGACGCGCATCACTGACAAACTCCATCGACCACCCTCTGTTTGGCCTGCTCGGCAATGTCAGTTGCTCACGTTCAACTGCTGCACTACTTCTTCGCCTTTCTTTTACGCCAACCGCGGCTGATTGCCGTCCTGCTTTTTCCGGTTTGCGTTCAGTGTCGGCAAGGTCTTAATAACTGCGCCGGTCTTATGTTCCGCCACGCGCAAATCATAGATCGTCTGCAGATTTAGCCAGAATTGCGGGTTGGTGCCGAAGAAATGCCCCAGACGCAGCGCGGTGTCGCCGGTGATGGCGCGCTGGCCGTTCAGAATTTCGGTAATGCGGTTGGCCGGCACGTTGAGCTGACGCCCGAGCGCCGCCGCGCTCATCTCAAGCGCTGCCAGCTGTTCGGCGAGATGTTCGCCGGGATGAATGGCACTACGACCCATGATGCACCTCCTAGTGATAATCCACGATCTCGACATTGCTTGGACCGCGCGCCCCTTTCGGCCACTCGAAACAAATCCGCCACTGATCATTAATGCGGACGCTGTATTGGCCTTTTCGATCGCCTTTCAACGCTTCAAATCGGTTTCCCGGCAAATCCAGGTCTCGCGTTGAGGTCGCCGCGTCGAGCTGATCGAGGTGCAGCTCCGTCTTGCGCGCGAAGCCAGCGAAGGCCTTGACCCCTCTTCCTTCGGCGAACGTTCGGATTCGCTTATCCCGATAGCTGACGATCATGCCGCGGCAGGGTAAAGAGTAATATGCGATACGTCAAGCGTATTTATTAACGTATTGAGGCCGCCTCAAGAAACGGTAATTACTTTTAGCTAATTATTTGAGGTCGATCCGATGATCGGCCTGTCGATTATGAAGCCTCGCACACCTCGACGAGGAAGCGAACAACGAGCTGCCTCTATGAGTTAGCCCGTGCATCTCCCTCTCACCAGTTAAGACGATGATTGATTGACATACTGGTGCCACTATTGATACCATCTGTAGATGTATTCTTCCAGGAAAATTCTCGATAAAATGAGGCGAGAACCGACAAATATACGGTTCTCTGATTTGCTCCAAGTGTGTGAGGAATTTTTTGGGAAACTACTCCGGATGTTTCATAAATTGACGCGCGCCCTCGCTGGTCTTTTGTTTCGTATGGAAATTTTGTTCAGTCGAGCGTATGAATAACTACGCTACTCTTTCACAAAATCTCCCTACAAAACAAAACCCTGCGCAATCATCACGCGAATTTATGAGACATCCGGGCTACGACAATCTGGCACCAGCCATACTATTTTCAAAACACCTTGGCCCGGCGATCCTCGCGTGAATATCCAGAACGACAAGGGGAAAGC
>JBKJYB010000469.1:0-2655 GCA_046716045.1 Nitrosospira sp. | reverse complement strand
GTACCGCTCGGTAGGATTAAAGTTGGCAATATCCTTAACTTTAAACCAGTATGTCAGTAGAGTTGAAACATAGTCCGGACCTACCCGAAGAGATTCACGAGACGTTTGCGCATTCACATAAAAGTGTGGGTCCAGGTAGGCCGTAAGACCGCCGTTCTCAGACCCAAGCCAAGTCCAAATCGCGATCTCTTCTGGTAAGGCATTTATTCGCTCAGCGAGCAATTTTCTGGCTTGGAAGTAGGATATATATAATTCAGGCAATGCTGTCAACGCCGATTTAAAACTGATACACTTTTTGCTCAATTGCCGATTTAAAATTGATACACCTCCATTACGTTCGCATACTGCTTATGCGTTTGATGCGGTTTCCCGCTTACTCTTCACCATTCCTGCGGCACGCTGATTTTTGAGGCGGTAGCTCTCACCGGCAATTGGCACGATACGCGCATGGTGTAACAAGCGATCAAGCAGTGCGGCGGTCAGCGTTGCATCCTGGGCGAAGGTGGCATCCCATTGGCCGAAAGGCAAGTTACTGGTAACGATCAAACTGCCCTTCTCATAGCGGGCCGCGATCACCTGGAAGAACAGGTTGGCCTGCTCGCGATTCATCGGCAGATAGCCGATTTCATCAATGATGAGCAGGCGATAGCTGTTGATGGCGCGATGCATGACACCCTTGAGCTGATTCTGCGTGTGCGCAGCGGTCAGGGCCAGCAGCAGATCGGCAGCGGTGGTAAAACGTGTCTTGATGCCGGCCTGCGCCGCCCGATAACCCAAGGCAATCGCCAAATGGGTCTTGCCCACCCCGGAGGGTCCGATCAGCACCACGTTCTCATTGCGCTCGACAAAGCCCAGCCCCGCCAACTCCTCGATCTGGCCGCGCTTCACGCCTTGGGCAAATCCATAGTCGAAATCATCCAGCGTCTTGATCGCCGGGAATCCTGCCAGGCGCGTGAGCATGTTCTGCTTTCTCACGTTGCGTCCGGCCGCTTCGGCCTTGAGCAGGCCTTCCAGGAAGTCGCTGTAGGGCGTTTCCCGCTGTGCCGCATCCTGTGCCGCCACTGGGTATGCCTGCGCCACGAACGGGAGGTTGAGCAATTCGCACAGCGTCAACATTCTCTCGTGTTGGAGGTTCATGCCACTTCCTCCCGCTCATCACGGATCTGGTCAAGTAGCCGCTCATACACCGCCAGTGGGTGTTGCACAGGCGACACTTGTGCAATCCGCTCGATGACGACCACTGGCCGTTCCATAAACCTGACAACCATCTCCCGCTGGGGCCGCGCGGCGTTGACGTCCCCGCGCCAGGGAGTGGCTATTTTTTGTAGACGTTCTTCTTTCAGTCGTTCGGCGGGCCGTGCTTGCGTCGTGCCATGGATGCGTTGATTGGCGACCTCTCTTAGCCAGCGGCGGACTTCAGCATTGGCGGTGACTACATCCAGGGTCAGCCCGGCCTGCTTGAGTTGCGTCACTAACGGCACGTAAAACGAGCGTCGCAGGTAGCCATTAAAGCGCTCGACTTTGCCTTTGGTCTTGGCGCGATACGGCCGGCATAGCTTGATGATGAAGCCGCAGTGGCGGGCATAATCGAGAAACCCGGCGTGGAAGCGATGCTCTCCCTGGCCGGATGCATCGCGTTCAAGCACCACGGTCTTCATGTTGTCGTACAACACTCTACGCGTTATGCCACCGAAGAACTCGAACGCGTGATCGTGGCAGGCAATCAGCGTCTGGACTTTCATATCCGTGACGAATTCGACAAAGCTCATGCGGCTAAAGCCCAGTGTCGCGCAAAAGGCGTAGAGCGGGTTCTTGCCTTTGCGAAATTCAATCCAATCAACTTGCATCTGCTCGCCCGGCGCCGTCTCGAACCGTACCACCGGATCCATCGGCAAAGCCGGCTTGAGACCGTGCATATAGGCACGTAGCTGACTGTGGCTTCCGGTATAGCCTAGCGCTACAATCTCGCGCAATAACACTGTCGCCGGTATCCATGCCGGATGCGCCGCCACTTGCCGCTCCCGCAGGTATCCTTCAAAAGGCGAGAGCTTGGTCACGCGCAATTTGTTGCGCTTGTACCGGGGCCGCGTATCTGCTTCCAGGTGGCTGCGTACGGTGTTGACCGCACACCCCACCTCTTCGGCAATCTTGCGCAAGCTCATGCCCTGCTTCCTCAATAATTCGATTTCCACATACACCTCGTCTGTGATCACGGCCGCTTCCAAAATGCGGCCATCTTCTCAAATCGGTGTATCAGTTTTCAATCGGCGCTCTGTATCAATTTACATCCGGCAGTGACACAGCATGAATTCGCAGCCATCCTCACCGATCCGATCCCGGAACCGGGTCATCTGGCTTGGATCTATGGGCAGTTCATGCCGGAAGTATTCTTCACCACAGAAGTGCTGCCAGTAGGGATTCTCTACCCAGCGTTCCACCACTGTCTCATCCGATTCGTTAAAGGCGTGCTTCAGATAGTGCAGCCCAACCATAAGCCGGATCGGGATGCCGGGGCGGCCCGCCTCGGCGTAGAGTCCGCCAAAGCGATCTTCTACCGCATTCCAGTCAATCTTGCCCGCCAGCCGGTACAGAACATGACGTTGATCGAGTATTTGTTCCAGGCGCATGCGAAATAGATCGTCACAGGTGCTTGCT
>JBKJYB010000468.1:0-2642 GCA_046716045.1 Nitrosospira sp. | reverse complement strand
GCTCGTCACGCAACGAGGCGAGCAGGCGGGTCGTGCGCAGATAGGGAAAACCTGGAACCGGTGATGAGCCGTGCTCGCGTACATCCTCACGGTCAATGGCCGCAACGACTTCCTGATACAGCGCGCGGCAGGTAGTCAAAGGATCGGCTATCGGCGCAATGGGACGGTTTTCCACCGTAACGCAGCCGGTCAGGAGCAACGTGCCAAACAGCAGAACTAATTTTGCCGTAGCCGGAATAATGCGCCCCGAATCGCTGGAATGATCCATCGTTTTCCTCCGCTGCGTGTTGTTGCTTGTCTCACGTTCTTCCGCCTACCTCAACTTTGAAGATCGACGTGCACTGAGTCAAATTGGAACGGTAATCGTGTGGAGTAAGGGGTGTTGATTATTGTACTGTCAGTACGATAAAGTTCATACAAGGAACACTACCGCTTATTCGATTTTTCATCGACTGTTGCATGCCGGATGAAAGTAGCGCAGCCAGTGACGATTGAGGAACTTGTTTTCATTATCACAATCGAACCCCGACAGGCACGCCTGCTCAATCGCCTCAATCTGGTCTAATATCCCGCGTCAACCCGGGTTTCAGATGGTTATAATCCGCCGTTAGTTTGGTTGCCAGCAAACTAAGACAAAATGTCCTCTGACCAGACTTCGTTGGTTATTATTTGTCGAGAAATCCGGGCCGGGGGTTGAACCTAAATCCGGTAGTTGACCGCTCATTTATGAGTTTAGTTATATGATTCATAAAGATTTTCTGTGTCATTTGAGGCTCACCTTATGGGTGAGTCCGCTACAGGGCGGATCGCACGGTTTTTATGGCGCAGGACAGCGTTGCAACGCCTTGAAATGGAATAACCATTTCGCGTTGTTGCGCCTTGCCCTACACCCCAAAAACCGCACACTCCACCCTGTCCAACTACCGGATTTAGGTTGAATATGAATTTGAGTGCACGAAAAGTTATAATGCACGTCTAACCACCTTTCAAAAAACCTGAAAATTAATCCTATGCGTTCTATGCCAAAATTGCTTTTCCAAAGAAGTCCTGCACTATCCGGTGAGGATGTTGTTGCAAAGCGTGAGGAGATACGCGCCTATTTCCATGCCACGCTGGATCGCTACGAGCAGCTTTTCGAGACATTACATGGCGATGAAGCCTATTTCAAAAAACCGATATCGTTGCGCCATCCGCTAATCTTCTACCTGGGTCACACGGCAACCTTCTTTGCCAACAAATTGCTGCTTGCGGGACTGATTGCGGAACGAATCAATCCCAGGCTGGAATCCATGTTCGCGGTCGGCGTCGATGAGATGAGCTGGGACGACCTGAATACTACGCACTACGACTGGCCGTCTGTTGAAGAAGTGCGCGCCTACCGCAATGCTATTCGCAGTATTGTTGACCGGCTCATCAGCGAAACGCCGCTGACTTTGCCGATTGGCTGGGACCATCCCTGGTGGACTATTCTGATGGGGATCGAGCACGAGCGTATCCATCTGGAAACTTCTTCAGTACTTATCCGGCAGCACGCACTTGAACACGTCAGACCGCATCCCGCATGGGAACCTTACCGGAAATCCGGCCAGGCACCTCAAAATCTGTTAATCGACGTGCCAGGGGGTATGGTTTCCCTGGGCAAAAGCAAGGCAGATCCTGGCTATGGATGGGACAATGAGTATGGCCGTCATATAGCGGAAGTTGCTGCTTTCCAGGCTGGTAAATACCTGGTCAGCAATCAGGAATTTCTGGCTTTCGTTCAGGCAAATGGTTATGGCATGGAAAGTTGCTGGGAAGATGAAGGCCGTGCGTGGCAACGTCACACTCGCGCTGAATACCCCACTTTCTGGATCAAATATGGTAGCGAGTGGCGACTGCGCCTGATGACCGAAGAAATACCGATGCCTTGGGATTGGCCGGTGGAAGTGAACTATCATGAGGCCAAAGCCTTTTGCAACTGGAAAGCCGCGGCAACCGGCCAACCTTTCAGATTGCCAACGGAAGATGAATGGTATCGGCTCTATGACGTAGCCGGATTGTCGGAAATTCCGCACACCGAACCAGCGACCGCCAATATCCATCTCGACCATTCCGCATCCAGCCATCCCGTCAATGAATTTCCTCAAGGGGAATTCTACGATGTGACCGGTAACGTCTGGCAATGGACCGAAACGCCGATTTATCCGTTCGAGGGCTTCGATATCCATCCGCATTACGACGATTTCACGACGCCAACATTCGACGGACGGCATAATCTCATGAAGGGAGGCTCGTGGATTTCATGTGGCAACGAGTCGCTCAAGAGTGCCCGCTATGCCTTCCGCCGTCATTTCTTTCAGCATACCGGGTTTCGCTATGTGGTTGCCGACGCGCCTGCTGTTCAACACGACTCTCACTACGAAACCGATAAGCTGCTCTCGGAGTATGCCGAGTTTCATTATGGGGATGAATATTTTGGTATTCCCAACTTTCCGAAGGCGCTGGCTGAACTGGCGATCGCTGCCATGGGTGACAGGCCGGCTCATAAGGCGCTTGATCTTGGTTGTGCGTCCGGAAGAGCCACTCTCGAACTGGCGCGGCATTTCGACGATGTGACAGGCATCGATTTCTCGGCTCGCTTCATCGGCCAGGGTGTCCAGCTT
>JBKJYB010000467.1:0-4197 GCA_046716045.1 Nitrosospira sp. | reverse complement strand
GCGTGAAGATCATATGCGACTGGAGGTTATGTCCGATGACAACCGGTCTGACGGCATAATTTCCGCCATACTTTCGACCGCGCATGCCGCGAAGATCGAGAATATATCGTCCGATGTGCTTCACCATGACTAACCTGTATTCTAAACCACCCGGCGAGCAAACATATGATCCCTCGCCAGCCTCGAATGAGGCAGCCCACAGTGGATTTTATCCACACCGTTGCCCGATATGCGGAAAAGCCCATCAGGCCAATCTCGTACGTCACAACATGGCGTACGGAAGGCCAATAACCTGTAGTTCCACGTGTGAATTACAAAGAAGAAAAAAATGGAAATGGCATGGAAACAAAATTCGGTAGTTCCGTAGTTCCGTAGGTCGGATTAGCGCAGCGTAATCCGGCGCATCCCCGCTTTTGCCGACACGAAACGGGGTAAGCAGGCAATCCGCGAAGCGGATGCAAAAAATGAGCGGCCAACCGCCAAGCTTGAATTTAGCGCCAGTTGGGATGACTTAACCTCCCAAGCATGCGAAGCGTAATATGTCGAAATCAGCAACAATCAAGTCCTCTCAACAAATCAAGGATGAGCATGAATGACGCGGAACCGCTTCTATTGCCAAACGTCGAAGAATTCAGGGAAGTCGTCCTTTGGCCGGTACAGCTGTTGCCGCGCCATGAAGGAACACAGATTCAGAATCATTGGGAATGCCTGAGCGCGACTAGCGCTGATTCTGTATGGAATGAAGTGGCGGATGAGTTCAGCGGCGATCCGGACGAGTTCAAAGAAAGGCATTACAAGGAATTCGTAACCTTTCTGCCTTTCGTGCAACGCTTTCTGTATGGCGAGGGCGTTGGCGGCGACGGCGATGAAAGTTTCCGGCGTTCGCCAATCCACGTATTTCGACGCAATGATGTTGCGCAGGCGCGAATTACCCTCCCCGGCGACTCCCTGCCCGCGACTTTCGATGTGGCGCATGTCGATCTGTATTTTTTTTATGACATAGATATTGCGATCCTGGTCGTGGAAATAATAGGCAAAAAACTTTCGCTACGGCGCGCGCTCGACACCCTTTACCGCTTCGGCCGCGCTTACCCGACGCATTGGGAGCCGGGCGGCCGCGGCGGGCACTGCGCGGAGCGGGTTGAGTGGCTCTCGCACAGCGGCGCCGTGCTTGCTGTGTCGGACTACGAAAAGAAAGCGCGCTATCTGCGGTTTGTCAGCGAACATCGGGCACCGTGCGTGGCGTCCCATTGGGAATTCCTCATGGAACCCCTGGTGCTCAACCACTCACAGCGGGAAGGGAGCGTTCGCTATCGGGAAATCGAATATCAACGTATGCCGCTGATGAGTTACCTGGCTTTGGACGAAAAGGCCCGGCTGACTCGCGGCGATCTCGTGCGATTCGGATTGGTCACGCGCCCAGGTGATGCGCGGACGCTGCCATTTTCGGAGCAATTCCTGGAGGATTTCGAGCGGCGCTACTGCTACGATCGCTACTGGAAAGAAGTGCGGGAGCACGATTTCAGCGATACGCGTCTGATCTCCAATGGCCATGATCTCACGATGATAGGCGAAGCGAGTGAACCTTTCTTCACTGATGCGGAAAGCGGTATGCTGGGTCAATTCCGTCACCAGTATTTTCTGCTCTTTCTGATCACGCACTTCCACAAGGCCGCGTTGTTGATGCTCTCCAACCGGCTGGTTGCGGAGCTCAGCCGGCTCGATATCCGCCGGCCTGATTCGGTACGTGTCTTCAGGCGCGACGTAAAACATGTCACCGAGATTTTCTTGCGGTTTACTAATCGCTACTGGTTTCATGAAGTATCTGATCAGGCTCAGGCCCGCGATGTTTTTACCATGATGGGAAACCACCTCGGCACAGACGAATTGTACAAACGTACGCGGCTGCGTATTCTGGACATGAACGACTATCTGGAAAGAGACCAGTTACGGCGTCAGACCGATGCCGTGGTGCGATTGACTGTGGTGACCACGTTCGGCCTGATCGGTACCGTGACGACCGGTTTTCTGGGAATGAATCTGATCGCCGCCGCCGATAATACACTCAGCACCAAGCTGATCTACTTTATGCTGATATTCATTCCGGCTGTTGCGCTGACGGTCTACACGGTGGTGAAATCGAAACGGCTGGCCGAGTTTCTCGAAACGCTTGCCGATGAGCGACTGACCAAGCGAGACAAGTTGAATACCCTGTTCACTATCTGGAAAAAAGAACGGCGCGCTTCGCGGTATGCATGACGCAACCTGGATCGGGCGGCTGGACGAGGTGGAGTGTGTACCGGAAGAGCACCTCGCTACAAGAGCCTGACCCATATAAAAATGAGAATCCGTTCCTGATGCAGGCATAAGGTCACGCATGATTTTTACGAATTTTTTATGATAACTTGCCGGCTATTTACAACATTTTTATACTTTTTATTCTAATATTCAGTAACTTATAACTGACAGACGCGCTTCCCAAGCCAAACTTGCTGGAAGTGCAGAAGATAAAAATGAAAAGGATCGTGTTGGCCGCATGTCTACTGACAGCCCTACAGGCCAATGCTCAAGTCAGTACCGGAATTCTCAACCGTTTCCTCTCACCATTAACCATTAGCGGCTACGCTGAAACATACTATGGCGGTGATTTCAATAATCTGATTGGAAACACCAGGCCTTCGTTTCTCTTCAGCTTCAACAAAAATAATGAAGCTTCGGTAAATTTGGCTTTCCTGAAAGGATCGTACGTCACAAACAAGGTCAGGGCCAACCTTGCGTTAGCGGCGGGTACCTATATGAATGCCAACTATGCGGCCGAGCCAGGTATATTGGGAAATTTTTATGAAGGTAATGTCGGAATAAGGCTATCTCGCGAAAACAATCTGTGGCTGGATGTGGGAGTATTCCCTTCGCATATTGGGCTTGAAAGCGCGAGAGGCAGGGACAATTGGACGTTAACCAGAAGTATCGGGGCGGACAATACCCCTTATTATGAATCTGGCGCAAAAATCGGCTACACATCGGAAAATGAAAAATGGTTTTTTAGCGCATTGGTTCTGAACGGGTGGCAACACATCAAACCAGTGGAAGGAAGCACTATTCCCTCATTTGGTACACAAGTTACTTATAAGCCTTCCCCGAGAATAACCCTGAACAGCAGCACGTTTGCCGGCAGCGACAAACCGGACAATGCCAGGCAAACGCGTTACTTTCATAATTTTTATGGCATTTTCATGTTGACTGCCAAGTTTGCCGCCACCGTGGATTTTGATATTGGCATCGAACAAAGAAACCATAATTCCTCAGCCATGAATACCTGGTACAACTCGATGATTACCCTGAGATATACACCCACCGCGAAAACCGCAGTTGCGGTCCGGGCGGAATATTACGATGACAGATATGGTGTAATCATCGCGTCCAGCACGCCCCATGGTTTTAAAACATCCGGGTTCTCAGCCAATTTTGATTACCACATCGCCAGCAATTTATTGTGGCGGATTGAGGCAAGAACATTGAGCAGTAAGGACAATATTTTTACCAATCGGGATGGCACCACCACCGACAACAACACGTTTATTACGACGTCATTAGCTGTCAATTTTTGATGCAATCGTTTGCTCGCGGAACAGCAACCCGTTGTTATGGTAAATAGATATCGGAAATTCTCACCAAACAGATTCAGAGCACTAAATCTGTTTGCCTGAACAGAATCGATTTTGCAAATAAGGCCTCCGGAACGCCTTGCCGCATCTGCTCCGCTCTCCGCCAGTCCGCTTGACGGCAATCACAAACGATGTTCGGAATTCACTGAAAAAACGTATAAAATAGCAGGTTTTTTTGCCACTTCTTTCAGGAACCACGCTTTGATCACCACCGCCAATATCACCATGCAGTTCGGGGCCAAACCCCTGTTCGAAAATGTCTCCGTCAAATTCGGCGACGGCAACCGTTACGGCCTGATCGGAGCCAATGGCTCCGGCAAATCCACTTTCATGAAAATCCTCGGCGGCGATCTGGAGCCCACTTCCGGCAATGTCAGCGTCGATGCCGGCGAGCGAGTGGGCAAATTGCGTCAGGATCAGTTCGCCTTCGAGAATTGCCCGGTAATCGATACCGTAATGATGGGGCACGAAGAGCTGTGGCGCGTGAAGGAGGAACGCGACGCGATCTATGCCAATCCTGACGCCAGCGAGG
>JBKJYB010000466.1:0-4666 GCA_046716045.1 Nitrosospira sp. | reverse complement strand
CCATGCCCCCATCACGGTGAATGCGTGTATAGCGCAAGGCAAAATTACCGGATTTCCGCGCAGGCTTGTCGCGATCTTTTTTCCCAAGACGATCGCGTCCATCCAGCCAGATAATACCCGCGTCGCCGTGCACGGGAAATATCACGGCAAAACCATGCGCAGCGGCCGATCCATCACGATGCGGCGCCTTGGGAGTACTCCAGGTTACGCCGGCGTCATTGGAAATGGATGTTGCGATATCGTAGTCGTAAGTACGCCCACCCTTATGCTTGACCAGCCAATGAGCTACCCAAAACGATTTGTCGATCGCCGCGATAGAAGGAAAATCGCTCCAATTGATAAACCAGTCCCCGCCACGGGCGACCTCACCCTGACGTATCCATCTCCCATCGCGCAACAGGCCATATTTTAGGACATGACCTTTGGCAAGCGGCTCCACCCAGCTCATCAATATCCCACCATCGGGAAGCGATGCGAGACGAGGGAATTGCGCACCAGTCGCGGTAGGGTTTTCAATGGCACTCGTCCTGGCTATGGGTGGTTGCGCCGCCTCGCATGGGGTGGTTGTTATTGCAAACCCGATCAAAGCGGCTGTGATATGCAGGCTATATTTCAAAGGTGTTGATCTGACTAAAGTCAGTGCCGGGTGACAACGATATGGAAGTGTAGGGAGGAAAAATCTGTTTGGGAATGTGACAAATTGCCGCGCGACAATTTGTCGCACCGAGCAGCCAAGCACACAAGCTTTAGAAGTTGAACGTTGCTACATGTTGAAGATCATCCTGAACCAAACTGCGCGCCCTGGTTCATGGATTCGTCCCACAGCCAGGGCTCCAATTGTTCCTCCCATATTCCGGGCGAGATGTTCAAAATAGTCGCGGTTGAAGATGTTATCGACGCCCATGCTCACCTGGACTTGTTTCAAGGGTTTCCAGGACATGGAGACGTTGGCAGTTTCAAACCCCGGTGTAGTGCCCCGATTATCGAGGCCGATCGAGTTTCCGAAATCGGGATCGATACGATCCTGTTTCATCACCACACGCCCCGCCAACGTGAGGGAGAATGTTCCCTGCTGGAATATTGCACCGAATCTGCTATCTAGCGGTGGTGTCTGGGCGAGCGGAACGGAGCCATGACCGTGGCCCGTAAGATTTTGCGCCCTGATCCAGGCAAAATTGCCGAAGAGTCTCCAATTAGGCGTAATCTGCTTGGTCAAATCGAATTCAGCCCCGACGCGGTCGACATCCACATTTGCTGAGCTAGTTCCCAGATAAATCAGAATGTAATCGTTGATGCGGCTGCCAAATACAGTAACCGACCCTTGCCAAGTGGGGCGGGTCGCTGTCAAACCGATATTAATTTCGCGGTTCTTTTCCTTTGCCAGATTGAAGCCATTGAAGCTGGCACGTTCGAGATTGCTGGCTGGGCGCTCACCATTTGCCAGTGCGACAAAAGCGACCATTGCGGGCAAGAACTCTTTCTCAACACGGACGAAAGCGCTATTGGTTATGTCAGTACGCTGGCCGTTCGAGGTATCCAGCGGAGCACCCAGAAAGGTATTCAACTCTCCCGCTTGTGTATGGAAATAATCCCGGCGCAGGCCAAATTTGATCGTGGTGACAGGGTTAACGAAGTGCGTCACCTCGGAAAATAGCGAGTTGGCGATGGTATGCAGGTCGTAAAATGGACTAAACACACTTGGCGTAGTGATGCACGGAGGGAAGCAGACGATTGACGATCTTAGATTACTGCCAAAGGTTTTATCATCCTTGTGTTCATAACCAATAATCGCTTCGGTTGTGGGCGTCAGATCAACCGTGGCCACCATTCGTGCCGAGCGTCCCCGAAATTGCTGCGTCGAACTCGAGAGGTCGGTCAGGGTGGCACCTGGGCCGATGGGCCTGACTGGTGGAGGTCGAAGGGTGAAGTTGTCCATAAGATGATCGAGATCCCGGTCATAAAACTGTACCTCCAGTTTTCTGAATTTATCAGTGATATTTCTTGCCGTAAAACGGCTTCCCAGGATTTGCCGCTTGAACTCAACGCCGTCCCCCATCAGGGAAAAAGTCGGGAATGCCATCTGGGCATCGCCCTGTTCAGCGCTGAATTCAGCGCTGATATTTGAAGTCGGCGTAAATGTGGCGATCAGCTTGTTGGAATTCCGGTGGAAAAATGAAGGAACCACGTTGCCCGAACCATCCTTGTAGTTGTCGCCACGGGAAAAGTTAACCACGCCTCGTAACTGCACCAGGGGAGCCCCCACCGTGGCATCCACTGTCAAATCGCGGCGGCCGAAACTGCCTATACCCCCAACGGCCCGGCCGCGTACGCCGGGTTTGTCGAATTTCTTAGGCGTTTCGTTGAATATCACCATGCCGCCCATGCTGGAGCCGTAGAGAACGCTATTCGGCCCTTTCATTATGGTTACATGATCGTGGGCATCAGGCTGTATATAGGAAGTGGCGGGGTCCGTGCCATGATTGGCGGCGGCTTCCTCCGGGCTGTCATTCACGATAATTCCCAAACGGGGGCCGCCCAGACCCCGCAGGAATATGGTCCCGGCGGTACCGCCAATTCGGGTGGCGGAGAATTCGGGTTTCTGATGCAGATATTCAGCCGCGTCGCTGCTCGGACGTGTTGTCCATTTGAGAGATTCGCGCTCCACCAAGGGTTCCTTCGCTCGGGTGGAGGACACATTTATCTCGCGCAGCATCGTTTGTCCCGCTGCCTCGCCTGTCAGCAGGGCAAAAAGCAGCCATGCAGGCACAAGCGCACGCCATCGGATGGGTGAACGTAATGAGAAGTGTGCCAATGGACTGCGGCGGACCTGTATGCAACTAACGAAACAAGGCTGCCCCCTATGGAGAGCAGCCCTTGTTGGTAAGTTCGCTTATGCCCGTTTATTCAGCTGGGTTGCGCGGCGCCTGCGTACCACGGCACCCATCAAACCCAGGCCCGCCAGTAGCATGGCATAGGTTTCCGGCTCAGGTACGGGAGCCGCCTGGAAATTGACGGAAAGGGCGATTGTGTCGCGAAACGGGTCCCCCATACCGGGCATGGGTGCCGAATGCCACATTGCCGTGTCGAGGTCGACATAAATATTATTCGCGTCGAAAGTGACTTGCGCCGGGTTGAATCCTTCCACGAGATTGCCATATGTCTGGTCTGTGTAGGCCGTGTTGGTGACTGACACGCCGAGGATATCGCTTAAATGACCGCCTGTATCGGATATCTTGAAACCAATGAACTCGAGAGTGTTGGAATTCATGAACTGGCCAACCTTGTTCCACGTGAGCGACAAGGTGTTACCCACGGTATCGATCTTCCAGCCAGCCAAGTTGGCAATTTCAACGGCACCGGCATTGCCTGTGGCATCTGCTTGGGCACTCACTGTAAAAGGAAGGCTAGGGATGACTGTAAGGCCGTACTGCACGTTAAAGGGGTTGCCGTCAAAAGTATTGGTTGCAGATACCGCATGCGCCGCGGGCGCCACGGCAAACAGGGTACCTACCGCGGCTAGTCCCAGACACCTCTTGAATTTATGCATGATTAACTTCTCCTTGGAATGAACTCGTAACACTCGTTACATGGGGATAAATTGACGAGAGAAGCGGAAATTTGTACAGGCATTACGGGCGTTGCCTAGATATTTCCGTATGATTTGCGCCGGCGCACCATAGTGCCCATAAGCCCGAGACCGGCCAGCAGCATGGCATAGGTCTCCGGTTCGGGTACCACGCCCGCTACCAGGGTGCCGGTAACACCATATTTACTCAAGAGATTTGGATTGGAGATATCCTGAGACAGATAATCCGCGCCGCCTAAAAACACCGAATAATCACCGGCTGCCAAATTCATGAAAGTATGCGACACTTTGCCGTCAGCCATTCCGTCCGAGCCAAAGCCTGTGCCATCATAGGCGTTGCCGACAAATCTGAAAAAACTCAAGGCAGCGGGTATGCCATTGAGAGCATCCGGCTCGTTGCCGACTTTCCAGTCGTTCAGTGCCCGGAAAGAGCCTTCGGTGTAATCGGGACGGTTAGCCTTGGATATGTCGGCAGAATCATAATCCGCTCCCATCGGGGCAACATGCGCAAGTCCCTGATAAAGCGAAAAACCCGGCATCAGTCCGAGCTGCGAATTGGAGACGTTGCCGCTATGGTCGGTGACTTGAGAAGTCGCTTCCTGGAATGAGAGCGTCACGTCGGTGGGATTGAGCAATGTGAACCGGTAAGCGAGCGTTTTATGCGCGTCGCCGTAGTCGGCGTCTGTTCCGTCGATCCAGCCGTAGTTGCCGGTAGCCGCCTGATCCGAGCGGGTGGACATGGCGAAGGCATCGTCAAAGGTGCCGAAATTGCGGCCGGTATAGCCGACGTGAGCCATTGCGGGCAGGGAAGTCATCCCGGCCACGAAAAGTACGTATTTGAGTGATTTTTTCATACAGAGTCTCTCGATTAATATTATTTAATAACGGGAAGGCAAACACCACCACATCGGTCAGGCTAATCAGCAAAACCGATACGGCCAAGTATTTATTATTCATATCAATAAATCAATGTGGCATATTGCCGCATGTGACAATTTGTCGCAGACCCAATATCAGTATGCGTTACAGGAAAGTCGGGAGTGCGCGGCGTGCTATGACGGAGTAGTTAATCGATATGGA
>JBKJYB010000465.1:0-26657 GCA_046716045.1 Nitrosospira sp. | reverse complement strand
CAGACTATGCTACGCAGAGTACGCACAAGGTACTGTCGGCCTTTTCTCAATCCAGCATGATTCATGTCAACGACCCCGGTTTCAAGGAGCATCTGTTTCGCGAGAACTTCAATATGCATACCTCCACTAGTCCGCAGTACAGCATGATTGCAAGCCTCGACGTGGCGCGCAAACAGGCGATGCTGGAAGGGTACAAGCTGCTTTCACGCACGCTGGAACTGGCGAAGGAAGTCCGTACGCAAATCAATTCCACCGGGGTATTCCGGGTACTGGAGCTCCCTGATTTGCTGCCTGACGAAGTAAAGCATGACAATATTCAGCTTGATTCCACCAAGGTCACTGTGGATATTTCCCGCTGTGGCTTTACTGTGGAGGATTTGATCCGTGAATTGTTCGAGCGGTATAATATTCAGGTGGAAAAATCCACATTCAATACCCTGACGCTACTGCTTACTATTGGCACTACCCGCAGCAAGGTTTCGCGGCTCTATGATGCACTGATGCGCATTGCGCGCGAAGGCCGCGCTCCCCGCCGGCTCTACCAGACCCCGGAAATTCCCGGTTTTACCGATCTGAAATATCTGCCGCGTGATGCGTTCTACTGTGGCGGTGAACTGATGCCGCTGCTGGATGAGCAGGAAAGAGTAAACAACAATCTGGATGGCAGGATATGCGCGGATCAGATCACACCTTATCCACCTGGCATACCAGTGCTGGTGCCGGGACAAACCATCAAGCAAGCGGTCGTGCAATATCTGGTGAGCATGTTGCGTTCACAGAAACGTGTTGAAGTGCATGGGATCGTTTACGACGGGTATCTGCCGTGTTTGCGGTTGCTCACCGTTACTGAGGAAAAAGGCTTGAAAAAGCTTGTTAAATAGGTAAAGATACTAGATTGTGTAAAACACGGCGGCTCATGCCGCCGTGTTGCATTCTGGCTCCGGGAAAACGTGTTTGTTTATAGGTGCTTTCATGATTATGAGCACCTTTAAATTAAAAGTCCAAGTCAGCGCATTTGCCAACCGGGTGCCGGCTGAGGGCGCGCAGGAAATTCTGGCGCGGCACATATTTAGATCTGTAAGCGATAGATTTATTGAGTAACACACGCAGTATCACAACAAAATTTGGATTTATAGAGATGAGCTTATGTCGAATCTGATGAACACTTACTTGCAGCTCCCTGTCACTTTTGCCCGAGGGGAGGGCGTGTGGTTGTGGGACGAAGCGGGGAAGCGTTATCTCGACGCGCTTGCCGGCGTTGCCGTATGCGGTCTGGGGCATTGTCATCCCAAGCTTGTCGCGGCAATTTGCAAGCAGGCCGGGACGCTTATCCATACCTCCAATCTTTACCATATAGGCAAACAGGAACAATTAGCCAGCAGGCTGGCGGCATTGTCAGGCATGGACAACGCTTTTTTCTGCAATTCAGGCGCGGAAGCGAACGAGGCTGCTATCAAGCTGGCAAGGCTGTACGGCCATGGCCGAAGTATAGATCTGCCCACTATTATTGTCATGGAGAAATCCTTTCACGGGCGCACCATGGCGACGTTGACCGCAAGCGGTAATCGCAAGGTACAGGCCGGCTTTGAACCGTTACTCACTGGTTTTGCGCGGGTTCCGTACAATGATCTGGAAGCCGTGGCACAAGTGGGTGTGCACAACAAGAATGTTGTCGCAATACTGGTTGAACCCTATCAGGGCGAGGGGGGGGTCAATGTACCGCAGGCAAGCTATTTACAAGGTTTGCGCCATCTATGTGATCAGAATGGCTGGCTGTTGATGCTGGATGAAGTGCAGTGCGGGATCGGCCGTAGCGGCAAGTGGTTCGCCTTTCAACACAGTGGCATTATGCCCGATGTGATAACGCTGGCGAAAGGTTTGGGTTCGGGTGTGCCCATCGGCGCTTGTCTGGCGAAAGGCACGGCAGCGGAAGTATTCAAGCCGGGCAATCACGCGTCCACTTTTGGCGGCAATCCTCTGGTCTGTGCTGCTGCACTCACCACGCTTGAGGTAATCGAAGAAGATGATTTGCTGAGAAATGCGATGGAAGTGGGTGATTTCATGCGCAGTATGTTTAAAGCGCAACTGGCCGGCTTGCCTGATGTCAGACAAATCCGGGGACAGGGATTGATGATTGGTATCGAACTCTCCAAACCCTGCGGCGATCTTGTGAAAGAAGCGTTAAAACGAGGATTGCTGATCAACGTAACCTCGGATAAGGTGGTGCGTTTGCTACCGCCGCTCGTAATGCAACGAAGCGAGGCGGAGCAAGTGGTGGATACCTTGTCTGCGCTGGTGAAGGAATTCCTGATGGCATGACGGAGAATCGAGAATCATGAAAAGTGAAACGTGAAGCATCCTCGGTTCATGTTTCCGGTTTCGAGGCTCACTATCCATGATTCAGGAATAATTATGCAGATCAATCATTTTTTACAGTTCAACGATTTTTCCCGGGAAGAATTCGAGTATCTGTTTGAGCGGACACGCTGGATTAAGCAAGAGTTCAAGCAATACCGCCGCTACTGGCCATTGGAAGATCGTACCATGGCGATGATTTTCGACAAACACTCGACTCGCACCCGTTTATCGTTCGAAGCGGGTATGCATCAGCTGGGTGGCGCGGCGATCTATCTCTCCACGCGAGATACCCAGCTGGGGCGCGGCGAGCCGGTAGAAGATGCGGCGCGTGTAATTTCGCGCATGGTGGATATCGTCATGATCCGTACCTACGAGCACGACATTATCAGGCGTTTCGCCGCACATTCGCGGGTGCCCGTGATCAATGGGTTGACTGACGAGTATCATCCCTGTCAGATCATGGGCGATATATTTACCTTCATCGAGCAATGTGGAAGCATCTCGGGCAAGACGGTGGCGTGGATCGGGGATTCCAACAATGTTTGCAACACTTGGCTTCAAGCGGCGGAAGTATTCGATTTCAATGTACACGTCTCGACCCCGCCTGGTTATGAAGTCGAGCCGGAGCGGGCCGGGCTTTATGGCACCGGCCACTACGAGGAATTCGTTGATCCACATGATGCTGTAAAGGATGCCGACCTTGTCACCACAGATGTTTGGACCAGTATGGGTTTCGAAGCCGAAACCGAGGAGCGGAAAAAAGACTTTGCCAATTTTCGCGTGGATACTGAAATGATGTCCTGCGCCAAGAAAGACACTTTGTTCATGCACTGCTTGCCGGCCCATCGGGGTGAAGAAGTGGCGGCGGAGGTCATTGATGGCCCGCAGTCAATCGTATGGGAAGAAGCCGAGAACCGGCTGCACACACAAAAGGCACTGATGGAATATTTGTTGCTGGGAAGACTAAGCGGTGCATCTACTAATTCCAAATTCTAGCGGTGTGTCGGAGTTGAATCGAAGCGGGAAAGCTCCGCAGATTTATATTCTAGTGGTTCGTGAAGTACAGTATTGTGAACAATTTCGAGAGTTTCTATCAATGAGTCAAGCATGAAAAAAATGAAGAAGGGTGGGGCGTCCAAGGTTAACAAGGTTGTTTTAGCCTTTTCTGGCGGACTTGATACCTCGGTAATTTTGAAATGGTTGCAAGATACATACCAGTGCGAAATTGTTACTTTCACCGCGGATATCGGCCAAGGAGGGGAAGTCGAGCCTGCGCGCGCAAAGGCCAAACAACTGGGCGTGAAGGAAATTTTCATCGACGATCTGCGCGAGGAATTTGTGCGTGATTTCGTTTTTCCCATGTTCCGCGCCAACACTGTTTATGAGGGAGAATACCTGCTCGGTACCAGTATTGCCCGCCCGCTGATTGCCAAGCGGCAGATTGAAATCGCGCGTAAAACCGGAGCAGACGCAGTCTCGCACGGTGCAACGGGCAAGGGCAATGACCAGGTGCGCTTCGAACTCGGTTACTACGCGCTCCAACCTGATATCCGCGTGATCGCGCCATGGCGTGAATGGGATCTTACATCCCGGGAAAAGCTTCTGAGCTATGCGGAACAGCATGGCATACCCGTGGAAATGAAGAAAAAAGGCGGTTCTCCTTACAGTATGGACGCCAACCTGCTGCATATTTCCTATGAGGGCCGCATCCTGGAAGATCCCGCACAGGAGCCGGAAGAGTCGATGTGGCGTTGGAGCGTGTCGCCGGAAAAAGCGCCCGGCGAGGCGGAATACCTCAATCTGGAGTTCAAACAAGGCGATATCATTGCCTTGAATGGTAAAAAACTTTCTCCCGCGCGCGTACTGGCTAAACTCAATCAATTAGGCGGCAAGCATGGAATCGGACGTCTGGACTTGGTCGAGAACCGCTATGTCGGCATGAAATCCCGAGGTTGTTACGAGACGCCTGGCGGCACCATTATGTTACGTTCCCATCGGGCTATTGAATCTATTACTCTCGACCGGGAAGTGGCGCATCTGAAAGATGAGTTGATGCCACGCTACGCCGCTCTGATTTACAATGGGTACTGGTGGAGCCCGGAGCGCAAGATGATGCAAACCATGATTGATGCATCCCAAAGCCATGTAAACGGCTGGGTGCGAGTGAAACTCTATAAAGGCAATGTGATCGTGGTCGGGCGCGGTTCGAAAGTGGATTCGCTATTCGATCCCCACATTGCCACCTTCGAGGAAGACAAGGGTGCCTATAACCAGGCCGATGCGGCGGGATTCATCAAGTTGAATGCGCTACGCATGCGTATTGCGGCAAATTTGAAAAACAGAAAATAATTACCGGGTTCCGATTCAGCTAGTTTCGGGGGCCAAGCATGGTCGCCGGACATTGGGGGAGTGGGTCATGCCATCATTCGATATTGTTTCCGAAGTTGATAAGCAGGAGGTCAGAAACGCGATCGACCAGGTGAATAAGGAGGTCGGTACACGTTTTGATTTCAAGGGATCCGAAGCGCGTGTGGAGCAGACGGACTATACGCTTACAATTTATGCTGATGATGAATTCAAGCTGAGCCAGGTATTGGACATTCTGATGGCCAAGCTCGCGAAGCGCGGTGTCGACGTGCGCTGCCTGGACAAGGGGGAGGCAGAAAAAGTCAGCGGCAATAAAGCCAAACAGCAAGTCACGGTTAAAATCGGGGTGGAAAGCGAGTTGGCAAAAAAGATTATCCGGCTCATCAAGGACAGCAAGCTCAAGGTGCAGGGCAGTATCCAGGGTGAGGCAGTGCGTATTTCAGGCGCAAAGCGCGATACCTTGCAGGAAGCAATCCAGCTGGTAAAGAAATCCATTACCGAATTTCCGCTGCAATTTCAGAATTTCCGTGAATGATTCGCAACGTCCATGCCGCCACAGTACCGCAACGCCTATTGTTACATCAGACCGGAAATCCATTTCCCGTACAAGCGGCGGGCGATCTGATTTAGCGCTGACACCCGGCTGGCCAGTTGCATTTGCATGGTTTCCGCCAATTGCACCGCTGGTCCGGAACTGCCAGCGATTTCGTCAACGCCTGTCCGGCACCAGGCTTTCACCATGTCCTCAGTCATTTCGACATGGCATTGCATTCCCAAGTGCATATTCAACGCAAACGCCTGATTTTTGCAATAGGGGCTGGAAAGCAGGCAAGTCGCATCGTCCGGGAGGGTAAAGACTTCGCCGTGCCAGTGGAATGACTCGAATTTGGACAATTCCCCGAACCATTCGCGGGCAACAGCGTTATCCGCGACGCTGACCTCGCCCCAGCCGATTTCCTTGACCGGACTTTTGCTTACCGCGCCACCCAGCGCCTTTGACATCAATTGCCCGCCAAGACAATGACCCAACACCGGGATATCGTTCGCTACCGCTTGCCGGATTAATGCAAGTACCGGTGCAATCCAGTGTAAATCATCGTTCACGCTCATGGGGCCACCCATGAACACCAGTCCACTGAATTGACCTGCGCTCACCGGAAGCACTTCATTGGCGTCGATCTTCACGAGCCGCCATGGAATGGAATGTGAATCAAGAAACGTAGTAAAATATCCCGGACCCTCAGTAGGGAATTGCCTGAAGATTGCGACGGGTTTCATGGAAATGCGCTCGTTCGTTATCCGTTGTGATACATGCGTGAAGAAAGTGACGGCCGAACCGCCGGGAAAGAAATACGGTGGCGAGGCATTGCTGGCTTTTCGCTTGGCAACGCACGCAGCCCCGCATACCCGCTACCGGCGAGGATGCCATGGGGCTACGTCCGCCTCAGCAATAACCTTTTGTCCGGTAACGTTCGTGTTATTGAAATCCGCCCGTTCATGAGCGCCAACCAAGTGCTTTCCCGTTTCCACCTGGATCTCGACCTGTCCGCTCGCTACCGCCACGCTGCCGCCATCCGTCCGTTTGCTGACGCTAAAACGCGTGCCGATATCTCTTATATAGGTTGTGCCCACCTTCACTTGCAGTTTGCCGGCGTTATCACCCTTGACGTCGAAATAAGCGTTGCCCCGCAGCAATTCGACGCGGGGAGGTTCGGTGTTGGTGATTGTTACGGTACTGTCGGCGTCCAGACTGATATCGATATCTGGCGTCGCTGCGAAGGTCATGCGCTCTCCCGACACGGTTTCATGCAAGCGCGTTGCTGTGGGTTTGGCGATAAGCCATGACATGAGGCCCAGAAACAGGGCTGCGGCGGCAATGGAAAAATTTATCAGAAAACGGCGCCAACCGCGATACCGCATTACGGCAGGCATATAGTCATGGCCGCCGAGGCCGCGAATTGCTTGCCAGGAGTCAGGCATACAACGGTCAAATCTCCAGCAAGTGATGTTCCGATTCTCACCATGCCTGGGCAGGTGCTACTGTAGTGACGGATCGGTAACAAATCCGATTCGTACCAGTCCGGCTTTCGCTGCAATAGACATAACCCGTGCCACGTATTCGTAATGAACGTGTTTGTCGGCACGGATGTGGAGTTCGACATTGGGGTCCTGTTTTGCCGTTGCGGCGAAGCGCGGCGCGAGTTGATCCATAGTCACGGGTTCGCCATTCCAATAGAGGCTTGCATCGTCGCGAAGGCCAAATTCGATATGCTCCGGTTTGGTGATATTCGGGCTGCTCGAGGCCTTGGGTAGATCTACTTTAACCGAATGCGTAAGTAATGGTGCGGTAATAATGAAGATTACCAGCAGTACCAGCATCACGTCTACCAGTGGTACTACATTAATCTCAGTCATTGGTGTCTGGCGGCTGCCGCCGTTCATGCTGCCAAATGCCATCACGACCTCCTTTCACTAGGGCTAACCATGGGGGCAACTACGCGCAATTGACGCTCATCCCCTGCGGAGCTATTCGTTTTGGCTCCGACGGCGATCAATACAAATAGATCATGCGCGAAGGCATCAAGACGCCCCAGCCATATGCGATTGCGCCGCACAAACGTGTTGTAGGCCAATACCGCCGGAATCGCCACAGCCAATCCCAGCGCCGTCATAATCAATGCTTCACCGACCGGGCCGGCTACTTTGTCCAGAGTACCCTGACCGGAAAGCCCGATTTGTACCAACGCGTGGTAAATGCCCCACACCGTGCCGAATAAACCGATATAGGGCGCTGCCGAACCCGCTGACGCAATCACCGTGAGACCGTTTTCGACACGGGTGGCTTCCTGGTCAAGGCCATTGCGCAGTACGCGCGTAATGAACTCGCTTGCTCCGCCCGCGGCGGCAAGTTTCTGCAAGCCGTGCTTCTCGGAGTCAACCGCGGCATCCATCGCAAGCTGCGCAAGTTGGGCAAATGCATTATCGTCGGAACTTTCTTTCAAGGTCGAGTTTACCTCTTGCAATGAACTGGCACTCCAGAAACGCTTGAGAAAAGCGTCCGCGCGCCGCCCCGCCAGATAGTTGGAAATACTCTTGGTGAGTATGAGGTACCAGCTTGCTACTGAAAGTCCCATCAGGAGTACCAGTACGCTGATGCCAACGCCATCTATCTGGGCGAGAAAGTTTGAAAATCCAAGTCCTTGTTCCATTAAATCAATCTCCTTGCAGTACAAAATTGAAGGGCTGAAGCGCAATGGCCCGTACCGGCTGACCATTACGCTGGGGTGGAGTGCAACGCCAGGTTTTTACCGCGACCATGGCGGCTTCGTCCAGGCGTTTGAAACCGCTGCTATTGATGACCTGCGCCACACTAATGCGGCCAACTTCATCCAGTTCCACCCGTAGCACCAGCTTGCCTTCTTCGCCAAGCCTTCGCGAAAGAGCAGGGTATGCAGGCGCATTCAATTCCGGGCATGCGACTGATAGCTCCGAGGAAAGCGTGACGGGGCCGGCCGCCATCTGCGGACGGGGCGCTACGGCTACCGGTTCTGGGTCTGGTTCTGGTTCAGGTGCGGTCGGTGGCGCCACCGGCTCACTTGGGGACAATACCGGTGCTTCCGCTACCAATTGGCGAGATTGTGGTGGTTTCTTTACCGGTTGAGGCTTGGGTGGGGGCGGCTCGGGTTTGGATTCTTCCTTCGGCCTGGCTGCCGGAATAAAATTGACGATCAGCGTCGCTAATTGTTCCGGTGGAGGAATCAACTGCTGCTTAAACAGAAAATACAGTAACGCACCATGCGCAGCGAGAACAAACATCAGGCCGGGTAAAAAAGCAGGATTGCGCTTGATTATCATGCGGTCAACGCCCGGAGCCAGGCACGGCATTGCGAGCCAGCCAGTCCTCAAAAAAATTCTTGCTGATCAGACCGGTCTTGGCTTCGCGTTGATGCTTTTTGTCATAAAAATACGTGCGCGGTACTTCGCCGTACCAGCGGCGATCGATCTCAAAACGTAACCGTTCCGGCATATCATCCGCAAAAACCCATTGCTCGGCCTTGTTCATCCCATAGCTTTCTGTCCGCAAGATAAGCTGTGGCGTATCACTCACTGAATCGGTGGCAATGAGAACGACGTCCAGTGCCGGGTGGCTGCGCTTGAGTTCACTCAGCATTTTCAATTCGGTTGGACAATATTGACAATCAAGCGACCAGAAAACGAGGATGAAAGGCTTACCTTCGCGGGCACCAAGAACTTTCTCAAGACTTCCCAGCGTAAACGGACGAACGTTTTCAGCCGCACTGGTAGCGTTCATGAAAGTTAGCATCAATACGAGAAGCAGCCCCCCCATCATGGGGCGATGCAGGTAATGAGCCATGGTGCCGGAACCGTTTGCTTCGCTGCGAGCTGGCAAAGGTTTCGGCTTGAAAATATTGAACATTAAGTAATGTAAATCTAATTAAGAATCAGTCGCACTTACATATAATATTTTACCACTTAATTTACACATTGGCGCGCAGCATGTGTCCAGAATATTTTTTGTTACGTTTTTTGTTACGTTATGGGTTCCATTCTTCGGCGGTTCTCAATTAAGCCGGTGTGAGAGAATGATAGGCGCGAGAACCGAGTATCACAATGCGACAAATTGTCGCAGCTGAAATCGGTTGGGTTGCGAGGATGATGACTGAAATTTCCGTATTGGGCTCGTGCTTATATAATACGATCTGCGCGGAAACACGGTAGGACTCCAGACTCAAATGTGGGAGTACATTCTAAAAATGGTGCATGAACCTGGCGGTGCGAGTCCCATATATTTTATGTACGGCCAGTCACTAAATCGAAAGTCCGGCCTATCGGGCGGGATCAGCCGTGGCCGATCCATTCAAGCAATTTTCAGCTTCGATCGGGTTATAATTCTGTCGTTTCTTCAGCAAATTTTTTTGGGAACCAGAAAAAATTTGCTAACATTATCGGTGGGGATACTTCATCTTTGCACTACTTTTTTTATCTACCCCGGATGTTTCATAAATTCGCGTGATGATTGCGCAGGATTTTGTTTTGTATGGGGATTTTGTGAAAGAGAGGCGTAGTTATTCATACGCCCGACTGAATAAAATTTCCATACGAAACAAAAGACCAGCGAGGACGCGCGTCAATTTATGAAACATTCGGGCTACATATAGGCAAATTGTCCTGGCTACTCAACAGGAATTTTCTAATTTTCTGGCTGAAGTCGAGCGGCGCGCCTATAAACAAGCATTGTTCGCGGTGCGCGACGAACATGTGGCGCTGGATATTGTTCAGGACTCCATGACGAAGCTCATTGAGAAGTATGCCGCCAAGCCACCGGAAGAACTGCCTCTCCTGTTCCAGCGTATTCTGCAAAATACCATACGGGATTTTTACCGACGGCAGAAAACTCGCTCCCTATGGACCACACTTTTTTCATCTTTTACATCTAAACAGGAAAAGGATGACGATGACTACGATTTCCTGGAAACTTTGCGTGTAAAGGCAAAGTCAAATTTTGATGATCCTCATGCGCAATTAGAGCAAGCACAACTGGTCAGTTTGATTGAGAAAGCCATTGAAACCCTTCCGGCACGTCAACGGGAAGCCTTCCTACTGCGTTACTGGGAGGAAATGGATGTTACGGAAACCGCAACGGCTATGGGATGTTCTCAAGGAAGCGTGAAAACTCATTGTTCGCGCGCAACCCATGCTCTTGCTACTATACTGAAAAAAGAAGGAATTGAGCTATGAATGAACCGGAGTTGGGGAAGAAAGTCGCGCGGCTGCTGAATCATGGTCTGGACGATATCAGGCAGAGCACATTGAATCAGCTGCAATCGGCACGCAGAGCCGCTCTCGAAAGTTATCATATGTCCGAGGAAATAGTCACAGCCGGTCACGGCGTTTCTGCACGGGGTGGACATGATTTGCACGTTAAAACGAGAAAATTACTATCCCTGATAACTTTGCTGTTTGCTCTTCTAAGTGTGGTCTATTGGCAGACGCTCCAGCAGAGTGATGAAAACGAGGAAATTGACATAATGCTGCTAGTTGATGACCTGCCAATCAACGCCTATCTCAACGACGAGTTCGATGCATGGCTAGATCGTCCCTAGCAGTAGCGTTCTGGCTATGCATTTCGTTTTCAGTCCCCGCTCTATCTGAACCCAGCCAGCCAGCCTGGAATGGATTGAATCCTCAGCAAAGGGAAGTTCTGGCCCCACTTGCGCAAGAGTGGGATAATATGGACCCCGCAAAAAAAAAGAAATGGCTGGGCATTGCTAAACGCTATCCAGGGATGACGCCTTCAGAGCAGCATCGCACGCAGTTGCAGATGCGTGATTGGTATTCGCTTACCCCTGAGCAGCGCGAGCTGGTGCGTGAGAAGTACAAAACAATCAAAAAACTGCCGCCGGACAAGCGCCATGAAATAAAGCAGAAATGGCGGGAATATGAGCAGATGCCCGAGGATCAGCGAGGCAAGAAATAGCCTGTATAGTGGCGTTATTTTGGTGATAGATGAAAATTTCCGCACCTGGGTTTTGGCGGCGGCTGGTGAGCATGATTTATGAATCGCTGCTCCTGATCGCAGTTTTGTTTATCGCCAGCTTCGTCTTCCACCTTGTATTCCGCGATACCGGTTCCATTTTTTTCAGACCTGCATTTCAGCTTTATCTGCTGCTGGTGGCAGGTACTTATTTTTCCTGGTTCTGGACCCATGGTGGGCAAACGCTGCCTATGCAAACCTGGAAATTCCGTGTCATCAGCGCTGATGGGAACCAGATTTCGCTAAAGCAGGCGGTTGCGCGCTATTTATTTGCGGTGATCGGCATTCTTTTCTTTGGTTGCGGAATACTCTGGGCATTATTTGACCGTAACCGTCAGTTCCTGCATGACAGGCTGGCAGGTACCCAAATCGTAAAATTGGACGATAAAGTATGAATTCGAGATTGACTGTGATAGATAGGGTGGGTCTTCGTTAAGGAGCTCTTTTTAATTATCCCCCGTGCCAGCAGTATGCTCCACGAGGGATTTATTCAAAGGGTCCTCAGGCGGTACCTCCTACCGTCAGTCCATCTATACGTAGCGTTGGCTGACCCACCCCTACCGGTACACTCTGACCTTCCTTTCCACAGGTACCAACGCCGGGATCAAGCGCCATGTCGTTGCCTATCATTGAAACTCGCGTAAGCACATCGGGGCCATTGCCGATCAGCGTCGCGCCTTTCACCGGATAAGAAATTTTTCCATCTTCGATCATGTAGGCTTCCGCAGCGGAAAAGACAAATTTTCCGCTAGTGATATCCACCTGGCCGCCGCCGAAATTCACCGCATACAGACCATGCCTCACTGAAGCAATAATCTCCTCGGGGCTTTTGTCGCCATTCAGCATATAAGTATTAGTCATGCGTGGCATGGGAATGTGGGCAAATGATTCGCGCCGCCCATTGCCGGTAACGGGTACATTCATCAGCCGCGCATTCAGACTGTCTTGCAGATAGCCCTTAAGTATCCCATTCTCGATCAGCACGGTGCATTGGGTGGGATTTCCCTCGTCATCGATATTCAGCGACCCGCGCCGCCGCGCAATCGTGCCATCGTCCACCACGGTCACGCCGATAGCGGCGACGCGTTCGCCGATACGCCCGGAGAATGCCGAGCTGCCCTTGCGGTTGAAGTCCCCTTCCAGCCCGTGCCCGATGGCCTCATGCAGTAATATTCCCGGCCAGCCCGCGCCGAGTACTACCGTCATGGTGCCGGCGGGAGCGGGTTTTGCAGCCAGATTGACGAGAGCCTGATGCACGGCTTTCGCCGCATAGTCCCGCAGCACGTCGTCAGTGAAATAGGCGTAGTCGAAGCGTCCGCCCCCACCAGCCACGCCTTGTTCGCGATTGCCATTTTCCTCGGCAATGACTTGCAATGAGATCCTCACCAGAGGCCGCACGTCTGCCGCCACGACGCCGTCACTGCGCGCCACCAGCACCACCTCATATTCTCCGCCGAGCGATGCCATGACCTGGATAACGCGCTTGTCAATGGCGCGGGCATACCCTTCGAGCCTTTCCAGCAGGGCTACCTTATCCGTATCTTTAAGGCTGGCGATAGGATCCTGAGGCAAATAAAGTTCCCGTCCCTTGCTGCGCCGGACAGCCTGCACCGATTGCGTTACGCCCTGACGAGCAATGGCACGGGTAGCCTGTGCAGCCGAGGCAAGCGCGGGCATGCTGATGTCGTCAGAGTAGGCAAACGCGGTTTTGTCGCCACTCACCGCGCGTACGCCCACGCCTTGGTCGATGTTGAAACTGCCTGACTTGACTATGCCTTCTTCCAGAGCCCAGCCCTCGGCGCGGTTATACTGAAAATACAGATCGGCGTAGTCGACATGATGCGCGAGCATTTGCCCGAACACCTGCTGTAATCCGGCTGTATCTATCTCGTGGGGCGCAAGAAGACAACTGTTGGCTGTGGCAAAGAGATCATTGGATTGGGTGACGGTTTCTGTGATCATGGCGTGTCCGGGTCAGGAAAAATCATTGGTGGGAGACTTAACAGTGATATAACGTGCGGTGATTCAATGCGGGCAGACTATTGCGCAGGCTTGCCTGATATTCTGGATTGATGTTTGCAATCACTACTCCCGATCCGCGAGGAAGGCGATCGAGCACGACTCCCCAGGGATCAACAATCATGCTGTCACCGTGCGTTTCCCGGCCGTTAACATGATAGCCACCCTGAGCGGGCGCAACGACATACGCGAGATTTTCGATGGCGCGAGCGCGAATTAACGTTTCCCAATGAGCTTTGCCGGTGGTCGCAGTGAAAGCCGCCGGGGCAAAAATGATGTCCACTTTCCCCATTGAACGATAAAGCTCCGGAAAGCGCAGGTCATAGCAAATGGAAAGACCGATACGGCCGAACGGCGACTCCAGGGCAACCACGTCGCAGCCCGCTTCGATGGTTTCCTCCTCGGCATAGCGTTCGTTGCCAAGCTCCAGGCCGAATAGATGTATTTTGTCGTAACGCGCCACCTGCTTGCCATTATCGTCATAAACCAGGCAACTGTTCCGCACCTTGTCGGGCCTGGAGGACACCAGCGGCACAGAGCCGCCTACCAGCCAGATGCCCAGGCGCTTAGCAGTTTGGCTCAGGAATTCCTGTATCGGTCCATGACTATCCTGCTCGCGCGCCGCGACTCTATCGGCATCCTGCATTCCCATAATGCAAAAATATTCCGGCAGCGCCACCAGTTTTGCTCCCTGGGCGGCAGCCATATCAAGCAGCCGCGCGGCCTCTTCCAGATTACCGGATACATTGGGCCCCGCTGCCATCTGAATAGCGGCAACACGAATAGAACTGCCACGTGCTTTTCCGGGTGCGGACGTAGCGCGAGTGGTTGAGTTATCGAGCATTATTTACGCACCTGATTTCCGTAAGCGAAAAAAACAAGACCCATGTTATTTAAATGACAGCCAAATGAACCCGGAAACCATGGTCAGCCAAGCATTCCGGCAACAGGCGAGCCGTAAACTCGTACAGCATGGCGATGCGACTGCGGGATGATAAACTGTGCTGGATAAGCCCCGCATCCGTCTTAGGAAGCCGGTGCCTGAGGTGGATCAGGCCGTAGGAAACAGGGTAACTCAAAAGGATGTCTTTATAAACCCTTAAAGTGCAATGCTGTTGGCCGCAAGAGTCTCTATTTGCGATTTTTTTCATCCTTTATTACCGACCTGCAAGACAGGGTAAAGTTTCCACAGCGTGAATCATTTTGCCAGCAGCCTGCCGGTTGACCATAACTATTATGGTTCGTATTCTCGCGATTCTTGCGTCTGCCGGAGTATTTTGGTGATGATCGGATCCGCCCAGGTACCCATTACGTTATACTTGCTGGATGGCGGCGAGTTTTGCAATGCCTTGCTTACGATGCCGACCACCGGAGTGGCTAATCCGAGTGAAGGCGTAACTGTCACGTGCAGTTTCTGAGTTTCCGCTTCCAGATTCAATTCCCCGTCCATGATAATCTTTGCCGCGGGGCCTTCGATTCTGAAATCTTCGGTAATCGCCACTCCGCGAACGATTTTAACATCGCCGGAAATATCGTCAAAACCAAAACCTTCACTGAAGACGTCGTGAAAATCCAGTGTTATCCGTCGAGGCAGCGCTCGCAGATCGAACATCCCGAATAGTCGACCAATGCCCGGCTCAAATTTGGGGAATTGCCCCCGTCTCGCTTTTACCTTAAAGCTACCGGTTAAGGTGGAATAGTCTATTGACTGCGGACTACCGTGCCACGACACCTCTCCTTCAAGCCTGCCGCTGCCGCGTTTCACGCGATCAGGATAGCCGAGGTGTGTCAGAAACTTGCCGATGTCGTTTGCATCCAGTGTAATGGCGGCCTGTATGCGCGGTGGCGTGGTGCGACGTTGCCATATTCCCCGCGCCAGCAGGGAACTGTCTGAATTGGCTATGTGCAACTTCTCGACACGCCAGCCCTGCTCTTGCTGACTGGCTATCAATTCCAGGTTGCCCAGGTGCTTCTCGCGGATAATAAAATTGTCGGCCGTCACATCAAGCGCAGGCAGGTTTTTTTCCCGATACCGAGTTTGTGTCACCAAGCTCGGGTTGACAGGTGAATCGGCGGGTATTGTCAACGTCCTCAATCGCGCTACTAATTTGCCATTGCCGGTCAGGCTCCAGCTGACGCCGCCTTTGATTTCCCTGCTTGCAACGGTTGAATGCCATAGCTCATCTTCCTTATCGGCGTTCAGCGTAATATCATTGAGGCGTTTACCCAGAATGTCGAGCGCACCGATATGGACATTGATTTTTGCAAGACTCAGCGACGGCGCCGCTTCGTCATTGAACTGTCCAAGCATACTTTGCCAATGATCCAGATCCAGGCGTGGTAAGGCGCCGGTCACAGATATTCCCTTTCCCTCAGGTAACAACGCGGGTCCTGTACCGAAATTCACGATGCCGCGCTCTACGTGATAATTGCCCGCTTTATCTTGAGAACGCCTGATTTTTGCTGTTACCAGCCCACCATAGCTAAAGTTCAGGATATCCCCCTTGTCTGAAGCTTTTCTTTCAAAACGAAGTGGCGTCATACTCGTAGCGGTTTTGGAAAAAGGCTCAGGCAGATCCAGGGTCATGCCATGCAACGATGACTCGACAGACATATCCACCAGCTTGTTGTGCGTATGAATGATTGCCCGCCAATCAGTGCTGCCGTGCAGATGCCGTGGCCATAACGGTGCGGTATCCACAGTCCCGCTCTGCGACAGTTGGTACAGATTGTCAAGGTTGGCTTTGCCAGTAGCGGACAGACGCATACCACCGCCTGGCATGACAGTGGAGTTGACGGCTACCGGTCCGCCAAGGAATTGGGCAGTTACATTTTCTATCCTTATATCGGAGCCGGAAAAAGCCAGTATACCGTTGACCCTATCCAGATTGGGTATGCGTGCGCCTGGATTGATCTGGTTATCAATGAACTGGTAGTTACCCGCCAGCTTGATATCACCCTCGTTATGTAACGGAATATCAAGTTTGAACAGTAATTTCCCATTTCCGGTAATGCTGACATCGTCGACGAGGCTATTGGCGTAGTTATCGACTGTATATTTTGCGGAAAATTTCAGGAACTCACTCGTGCTGCCAATTGCTTCACCTTCGCTTTCCAGCACCGCGTCGGATGCAGTCACGTCCGCAATGTGCAACTTCACCTTACTTAATCTCACGCCGAAGGTACTTGCCTGTGCAGCATCCAATTTTATATCGCTGCCTTGAAACTGCAGATTCCCCGATATGTTCTCGATCCGTGGCCACCCCGGAATATGATCCAGCACCACCTCCGACGCTTTCGCATGTAACCGGAAAATGCCGGTATTACCACGGGAGAAAGGAAAGTTGGCCAGATCGCCCTTGAGATGCAGCCGTGCGTCCAGGAATTCTCCCGCAACGATGGATTTGCCAAGCCAATCGTGGAAGTAAGGATTCGCTGTCATGGGCGTATAGTGCCGCAGATAGCCGGCATCCGCGCGGGTCAGGTGGCCTGTCAGGTCTACCACTCCTGGCTTGCCCGGAATGAAACGATAACTTCCATAAGCCAACCCGGCCGCATGGGGGTTGGAGAAAGCAATATTGTTGAACTTGAATGCGATGGAATCTCCCTCAGTCAAATAATTCCAGCTCGCCTGGCCGGTAAATATATCCAGCATCAGCGGCTCGTGGAATACATCAGGCAATTCCAGTCTGACTTTTTGAGAATTAAAATTCAGGGTGCCGCCCTGTTCCGTAACATCGATATTACCGGTAATGCCGCTGAAGGCCGGCAGGCTTTCAGATTTTTTCATGCTCAGATTGGTAAATCCCCCTTTAGCACTGAAATGCGCGGGTGCTCGCCATTCACCGTCCCATTCTGCTCGCATATCGTGAATTTCTCCGCGAGGCAATACCTTGCCAAGCTGTTCGCGCAGTGGCCGGCTAATCGGAAGGTACTCCACCAGATTCCCGAAAATTTCCAGATTCAGGTCGTCGACACTGAATCTCCCGCCACCGGATTGGCCACCGCGAGGGGTAATCATTTGTAGCGTAAAATTTACCGGTTGTAATTCTCCTTCGCCCCGAACAGACGCACTTAGTCCGCGCGCAAATAATTCAATGCTCTCTTTCGTGCCGTCATTTATCGTTTGCCAACCAACCCTGCCTTGCAAACGGATGAGGTTCAACTCCGGCAAGTCCTCCGCCAGCTGTGTCTGGACATTATGCAAACGCATATCAGCCGTCAATTTTTTCATGTCTCCCCGGTCTATTCGGGTCCACATGCGCAGCGCCCCAATGCCGCGACTGAATTTTATTTCCTGTGAAAATGGCAGCCAGACAAGCGAGGCGGCGATATCGGCATGATCGATTTGTGCGAACAGTTGTCCTCGCCACTGTTCGGGGATGTCCAGCGATTCACCGGTAAAATCCCCACGAATGTCCAGTCGTGCGGCAAGCTCGGCGGGGGGAGTAGCGCGTATGCCGAAGCGATGGCGATTCCCGTGGTTCTCAAGGCGCAAGTTGACCAGCAATTCCAGTTCGGGTGCGCCGCGCAGGTCGTCCTGCCAGAGGATGCTGGCGTTATTGATTATGACTTGCCGCTGACGCAGCAACCAGTCAGAAAAACCATTTTCGTCGTCCGTCAGTTCACTGTTAAGCGCAAAGCCCGCCACATGGATCGCGCCTGAAGTATCGCGGCGCACGATCAGGTCGGGCTGTTCGATTCCGATTTCGCGAAACCGCAATTCGCCATGCAATAATGAACGCCACGAAAGCGTGCCTTCCAATTGATGTAGCAGCAATGAGACATTACCCGCTTTATCGTGCACCTTTACGGTGCGCAGCATCATATGAGGGCGAAATCCGTCCCAGTTCGCGCTGATCTCACCGAGGGTTACATGCTGCCCGGAAGCGTGGCTGATGGCGGAAGCGATAGTCTCACGGTAACGCTCAATGTCGGGTAGCAGCCAATAGCGTAACGATAACAGCAGGAAAGAGAAACAGACCGCTGCCACAATCAGTACCCACACGAACAACCGGAATGAACGACTGCCCCCTCTTGCAAGAGGTAAAATTGCTGATAGGTTCAATAAATAGTTCCAGTTTTATATCCAGACAATGCGTTCTTCCGTGTCCGGCCGGGAAGATACAAAATCTGCTCAGCGTTAAAAAGATTAGTAATTATTGAATTAGCCCGGATATTTCATAAATTCGCGCGATGATTGCGCAGGATTTTGTTTTGCAGGGGATTTTGTGAGAGAGTGGCGTAGTTACTCATACGCCCGACTGAGCAAAATTTCCATATAAAACAAAAGACCAGCGAGGACGCGCGTCAATTCATGAAACATTCGGGTTAGATATAGTGATGATATTCTTTGTTCAATCGTTCGGACGAATTATTCCATGCCGCTGGAATAGCCGGTCTTCTGAAAATTTATTGTAACTCCGAATCTTCAACCATGCATGCCGATCATTCCCCCGAAAAACTAATTGAGGCTATTCTGCCATGCAGCCGTTATGCACAGCGCCTGCTGGAAAGCGAACCCGAGTTGCTGACGGAACTCAGGCAAAATGTGGAACACTCTTTTCTCAGGGAGGAGATGCAAGCCTTCCTGAATGCAAACGCCGATGTTGCAAATGATGAGGCGGGACTGAATAGTATGTTGCGTAGCTTGCGCAAACGGGTAATGCTGCGCCTGGTGGCACGTGATCTGAGTGGATTGGCCGATCTTGGCGAAGTTATGATGAGTATGACTGATCTGGCGGAAACCACCATCGGTTTCGCGCTGGGGCGCCATCACGCGTGGTTAACCGATCCTGACCGCTATGGCCAGCCCACAAGCGCCGAGAACAAGGTTGCCCAGGAAATGCTAGTGATCGCCATGGGCAAGCTGGGGGGCGGCGAACTAAACGTTTCATCGGATGTGGATCTGATTTTCATTTATCCTGAAGATGGCGAAACCAGTGGAACCCGCTCTATTTCGAATCACGATTTTTTCGCTCGCCTGGGCCGCAGGCTGATTGCCAGTCTCAACGACATGACTCCCGACGGGTATGTTTTCCGGGTGGATATGCGGTTGCGCCCATATGGCGAGAGCGGTCCGCTGGCAATGAGTTTCGCCATGCTGGAAGAGTATTTCGTTACCCAGGGACGGGAATGGGAGCGGTACGCCTGGATCAAGAGTCGAGTCATCGCGGGTCCCTGTGCGGAAGGATCGACGTTTATGGAACGGATAACGCGACCGTTCGTGTTCCGGAAATATCTGGACTTCGGTGCTTACGAATCAATGCGCGACCTGCACTCGCAAATTCGCCAGGAGGTCAGCCGTCGCGAAATGCATGGGAATATCAAGCTCGGGCCGGGTGGTATTCGCGAGATCGAATTCATCGCACAGGTATTTCAACTGATCCGCGGCGGCCGTGACGCCGGCCTGCGTGCGCGTCCCACGCTTGCCGTGTTGCAGCTGCTGCGGGAAAAACGTCAATTATCGGATAAAGCAGCCGCGGAACTTGCTGACGCCTACTGTTTTTTGCGCAATCTTGAACATCGCTTGCAGTATCTCGACGACCAACAGACCCAGACGTTGCCGGAAAGTCCCGCAGATCAGGCGCTAATAGCTACCACAATGGGTTTCCCTGGCTATGACGATTTTTTGCGACAACTCGACGGTCATCGCCGCAATGTAACTGGTCACTTTGAGCAGATATTTGCGACCCCGCGGCAGTCCCAAAAGCTCGACGCACTCGCATGGTTATGGCAGGAACAGGAACAAGCCAGGGAGGGAACTGGAGCAGAAGCTGCCGCAGCACAGCTGGTTGCGATGGGATTCTCCAGCCCGGAAAGAATTCTCGAACGCTTGCAAGCATTTCGCGTCAGCGCCCGTTACCGGCAACTGCCAAAATCCAGCAAAGAGCGGGTCGATGCACTTGTTCCTGCCCTGATCGAGGTGGCTGCCAAATTCCCGGCTGCGGACATTACCCTGGAACGCTTACTGCTGCTGCTTGAGAGCATAAGCCGGCGCGCCGCCTATCTGGCGCTGCTACGGGAATATCCGCAGGCTCTGGATCGCGTGGCCAAGCTTGTCGGCGCGAGTCAATGGGCCAGCGAATACCTGAGCCAGCACCCTATTTTGCTGGACGAGCTGCTTAACCCCGCCGACTTCCAAAGCGCGCCCGATTGGCCCCGATCAAGCGCGAGGTTAACTCAGCAATTAAACGACGCGGGCGGTCCGGAACATGACGATATCGAGCAGCAAATGGATGTGCTGCGGCATTTTCACCATACTGAAGTATTCCGGTTGTTGGCCAAGGATGTGGAAGGATTGCTGCCACTGGAAACCTTGAGTGACCACTTGAGCGACCTGGCTGATTTGATACTTGAGACAGTTTTGCGCCTAGCCTGGTCAGGGTTGAGAAGGAGGCATCGGGATGCCCCGGCTTTCGGTATCGCCGGCTATGGAAAACTGGGCGGGAAGGAATTGGGTTATGCATCTGATCTGGACATCATTTTTCTTTATGACGATACGCATCCCGATGCACCGGAAATCTACGCCAGGCTAAGTCAGCGCATTAATTCCTGGCTTACCAGCTACACGTCAGCCGGGTTATTGTATGAAACCGATTTGCGTTTGCGCCCCAACGGCAGCAGCGGCTTGCTGGTAAGTTCTATCGATGCTTTTGATCAATACCAGCGAAAGCAGGCGTGGGTGTGGGAACACCAGGCTTTAACAAGAGCACGTTCCGTGGCAGGGGAAGTCCGGGTGAAAGAGGCTTTCGAGCACACCCGCAAAATGGTCCTTTGCCAGACGCGTAACCTGACAGATCTTGCAAACGAGATATTGAAGATGCGTCAAAAAATGCTGGACGCTCATCCCAACTCAACCGGATTGTTCGATATCAAACATGATCGCGGCGGTATTATTGATGTTGAATTCATCGTGCAATATCTGGTCTTGGGTTACGCTTGCAAGTATCCGGAATTGACGAACAATATAGGTAATATCGGGCTGCTGAGACTTGCTGGAGAACTCGGCCTTATTCATGTGGAAACGGCGGAAAGGGCGCTGAACGCCTACCGGGAATTCCGGCGGGTGCAGCACCGGTTAAGATTGAGCGGGGATCCGGGTCTCACGGGTATACCGTCAACAGATAGCAAATCACAAAAGTTCGCGCGCGTCGAAATGGATTATTTGAGAGACAACGTTGCGGCCGTATTGCGTTTATGGGAAGAGGTATTTGGTACACAGCGCCATTTTTAATTTCTGTAATTTCGATATATGACTCGGAAATAAACGTAAAAGCAGTGCTAACGCAGGCCTGGTGTTTTCATTATTCCATGTAAAATGCGTTAGAATACTCAGATATGAATTCTCCCTGGGAGTCTCCGAATGTCAATGGCTGACCGCGACGGCGTGATCTGGAGCGATGGCAAAATAATTCCGTGGCGCGACGCTACCACCCATGTGCTTACGCACACGCTGCACTATGGGTTGGGGGTATTTGAAGGTGTGCGTGCCTATCAGACACCTCAGGGTCCCGCAATTTTTCGCCTGCGGGAACATACTGACCGGTTATTCAACTCAGCGCATATTTTCATGATGAAAATGCCCTATGACAAGGCAACGCTGATGCAGGCTCAACGCGATATGGTAAAGCAGAATAACCTGGAATCGTGCTATATCCGTCCGATCGCCTTTTACGGCTCAGAGGCCATGGGCATCTCCGCCAAGACGCTTTCAGTGCACGTGGCTGTCGCTGCCTGGCCATGGGGTGCCTACCTGGGAGCGGATGGCCTGGAAAATGGCATTCGTGTCAAGACCTCATCATTCACGCGCCATCATGTTAACGTCAATATGTGCCGAGCCAAGTCGGTCGCCACCTATGCCAATTCAATCTTGGCCCATCAGGAGGTTGCTACTGACGGCTATGATGAGGCCCTGCTGCTGGATGTGGACGGCTATGTGGCGGAAGGATCGGGTGAAAATATATTCATCATCAAGCACGGGAAACTCTACACACCGGACATGACTTCTTGTCTGGAAGGCATCACGCGTGCTTCCATCATAGAGCTGGCCGCGGAAATTGGAATTCCTGTGATCGAGAAACGTATTACCCGCGACGAAGTGTATTGTGCTGACGAGGCGTTTTTCACGGGTACCGCAGCCGAAGTCACGCCGATTCGCGAGCTTGATAATCGCAGTATCGGCAGCGGCAAGCGCGGCCCGATCACCGCCAGACTGCAAGCCATGTTTTTCGACTGCGTCAACGGAAAGACCGAGAAGCATGCCGCCTGGCTCACCTACGTCTGATTACCTTGATTACGTCTGATTAATATCCTATGACCAATCCGAGAGAGCAGTCGATGCAGAATCAAGCTAGCGATAACAAACAACGCCAAATCGAAGTCACGGCGAACGATCTGCCGCTGCATTGTCCCATGCCATCGATGCTGTTATGGAACTCGCATCCGCGTGTGTTTTTACCAATAGAGGACACGGGTGAAGCGCTGTGCCCATACTGCGGTACACGCTACACACTCAAAGGCGGCGCGGTGGTGGGACACCATTGAGCAAAGCGTAAATTATCCCGTTTCACGAAACTCTCATGCATGAACTCCCACACGAAATTTTCAAAGCCTACGATATTCGAGGTATCGTTGGCAAAACGCTGACCGCTGAAATCGTCGAGGCTATTGGGCATGCCATTGGTTCCGAGGCACGGGCTCGCGGGCTCCCATCAGTCGCCGTAGGCCGAGACGGCAGATTATCAGGGCCGGACCTTCTGCTGGCGCTGGCGAGGGGTTTGCAAAAAAGCGGCGTTAACGTGGTCGATGTGGGGATGGTCGCTACCCCCATGCTTTACTTTGCGGCACATACGTTGTGCGATTATTCCGGCGTAATGGTCACCGGCAGTCACAATCCGCCGGACTATAATGGTTTGAAAATGGTGCTGGGCGGTGAAACCCTGGCCGCTGAATCCATCCAGGCTTTGCGTCTGCGTCTTGAAACCAATGATCTTATTCATGGCGAGGGCGCGTACCGTAAACATGACATTGCCGAAACGTATCTCCAGCGCATAACTAGCGATGTCAGGCTGACGCGCCCGATGAAGATTATCGTCGATTGCGGCAATGGTGTGGCCGGTGCTTATGCGCCAACGTTGTACCGCAGACTGGGGTGCGAGGTAACCGAGCTGTTTTGCGAAGTGGATGGCGCATTTCCCAATCATCATCCCGACCCGTCTGTCCCTGATAACCTGCGGGACCTGATTCGCGCCCTCGGAACCACCGGCGCAGAAATTGGACTTGCCTTCGACGGCGACGGCGATCGTGTCGGCGTGGTTACCAAGAATGGCAGCATCATTTATCCGGATCGCCAATTAATGCTGTTTGCCGCCGACGTGCTGTCCAGAAATCCCGGCGCCCAGATTATTTTTGATGTGAAATGCACCCGTAATCTGGCGCCATGGATCGAGCGTCATGGCGGTAAGCCTATCATGTGGAAAACCGGACACTCGTTCATCAAGGGGAAATTGAAAGAAACCGGTGCGCTGCTGGCGGGCGAGATGAGCGGCCACATCTTTTTCAAGGAACGCTGGTATGGATTCGACGACGGTCTCTATGCGGGCGCCCGTTTGCTGGAGTTACTCAGTCACCATGCGGATATCGATGCTGTCCTGCATGCCATTCCCGATGCAATCAGCACACCGGAATTGCAGATCAGATTGAAAGAAGGCGAAAACTACGCGATTATCGCGCAGTTACAGAATACCGCCCACTTTGATAACCCTGAACGCGTCATCACCACCGATGGACTGAGGGTGGAATACAAGGATGGTTTCGGCCTGGCTCGCTCATCCAATACCATGCCTGTGATCGTACTACGCTTTGAGGCGGACAATGAGGCAGCCTTAAAACGTATCCAGGATGATTTCCGCAGAGTCATTTTGCAGGCCAAACCGGATGCGGTGCTGCCTTACTAGGCCGTTGTCCAGCAGCGAGTGAGGCAGGATTGGTTTCGTGAGGGTCCGATCTCATTGCGCCAATCATAGCCCTACAGGGAATGACATCGGGGCGATCAAGCTGATTCGCAAGGTAGGCGGATTGATGAAGGCACAGAGTCAGTCTCGGCAATTTGGCGACTACCTGGTGGAACTGCATGTGCAGTTCAAACCGAGGCGGAATTTTATCAAGTTGCTGGATGAGGTGGCGCGGACCGATGGGGAATGAGTGTCGGCAGTCCGACAGGCTGCTAGAGGTAGTCTCCCGGCTAAATCGGGAGAGTCATCGGGCATGCACATCAAATACGTGGTAAGCCCATGCTGGTACGTCCAGGTAAAGACCTTGCGCGGTCAGGCCGCCTCCGCTCCTCTCATAAATCGCCGTGCCCATTCGATCGCGCAATTGCCACACCTGTCCTTCAAGGTCAGTCCACGGAATCATGATGTAACATTGGCTTTGGTGATCCGAGTAGTTGATGGCCACCAGACGCCTCCCTCCATCCTTTCCGGTCCATGAGTAGGCCACGAAGCAGTCCGCAGTCCAGTTGCCGTCCCAGGCGGGATGGCACTCAAGCAATCGCCAGTCGCCTTCACGAAAAACCGGATCCCGCAGGCACTTGAGCAGCGCCGCATAAAATTCGGCTATGGCATGATCCACCGGCTCCGCCGGCCCCCGCCGCAGATGGACCGGGATTCGTATCTTCCGACCCTCGAATTGCCCTTGATGGAAAAAACGCAACCCCTGTGCCAGAAAAGTGATGATCGCGGCCGGCCGGTGGGTTTCCGGAGAGAAGGCCGTCGCCGCGCGTGGTTCGTCATGATTCTCAAGGAAACGCACCAGCTTGTCCTGGAAGTCCAGGCCTGCCAGAAGGTGTTCCCGAACCGGGTGTACGTGCATCTCATGCAAACGGTCATAAAGCCGCTTGTCGTAGGTATAGTCAAATCCCTGCTGCTGGAGTGCCGATTCCAGGTCCCAGTACACCTCGGCGAGAAATAGAAAGCCTGGGATCTCGTCGTGGATAGTCTTCGTCACTTGCGGCCAAAAAGGCTCCGTAGGAATTCCCCACGTCCTTTCGAAGACTTCGGGCAATATCAGCATCGCCATGTCGCAGCGCACGCCGTCACACCGGGCGGCGATTCTCCGCAACTCGTCACTCATGGCTTGCCGGAGGGCGGGATTGCCGTAGTTCAACTGGAGTGTATCCGGCCAGCCGGCGAAATACGGATCGCGCCCGTAGGCAAGAATGTGCTCTCCTTCGGCCGTCTCGACTCGGCGGTAATTGTGTGGCGCCGCAGCCAGCCGTTCCTCGCCGCCCCCAACGTAGTAATCCGGTTGCTCACTCACCCAGGGATGATCGAGTGCCGTGTGGTTTGGCACGAAATCGAGAATTAGGCGCAGGCCGTGGTCGCGAAGACGCTGGCGCAGCCGGTCGAGGGCCTCGTCCCCGCCAAACTCATCGTGTACTTGGTAGTCCTGGATAGCGAAGCAGGAGCCGCAGATGTCGGACAGGTGGAAGCCGGGTAGCACTCGCTGGTATTCAGCCAGCCATTCCAGGTCTGACTCCGACACTTGCCGGCCAGCGGAGCCCGTCTGCCAGACCCCGAGGAACCAGATCAAGTCGAAGCCAGCCTGAGTCCACTCGTCCAGCACCCGGTCCGGAATGTCATCGAGAGTCGCCGGGCGGCCCAACTCAGCGGTGCGTTCCGACAAATAAACGCGGGTGTTGACCTGAAACAGCGTAGGATATCGGGGGTAGGGCATGGTCTTCACCTTAGTTCTCCAGACGTCGCGTATTGTACGTCCTCCACCGCCCATACGGTTGATACGCTATGTTAGCGCGGTTGGCGTCCTCACTAGTAAGTCCGACTTCCCAATCCAGGAACTCGCGGATCTTGCCGGTCCAACGTGCAAGGGCGTCAGACATAGCTAGACGCGGCACGGCTGCCTGGGGTATGCGACCGGGTGTTCCGGTCCACCCAAATCCTATCTCATCTTTGGTACACTTTGGCATCAGCGCAACATCCTCAAAATCTTGTTGCAAACCAGATTCCACAGGTTCGATGCGCTATTCCGGAGCTGGAAAAATAGTTATAACGTATTGATTGGGAAGATGATGATTAAAGTTCTTTTTGTCTGCATGGGCAATATCTGCCGTTCACCCACTGCGGAAGCGGTGTTCAGACATCAGGTCAGAGCCGCCGGCTTTGAAGAAGCGGTTTATATCGATTCCGCCGGTACCCATGATTTTCACGTTGGCGAGCCGCCGGATGAAAGGGCCCAAAGAGCAGCCGTGCGGCGTGGCTATGACGCCAAGGAACTGTGTGCGCGACAGATACATGAGAGGGATTTCGAGGTTTTTCATTATATTTTGGCGATGGAC
>JBKJYB010000464.1:0-2834 GCA_046716045.1 Nitrosospira sp. | reverse complement strand
TTTGGAAAGGCTGCTTGCAAGGAATGATGCCAAACCCTTGCTCGATTTGCGACAAGAATATCTAGCGCGCTTAATGACCCAAGGGGATTTTTCCGGGAAACGCTGGGTGATAGACAAATCACTTTTTAATATGCTTCATCTTCCGTTGATTCATCTGCTTTTTCCGGAGTCGCCGGTCATTCATGTTCTACGGCATCCCATGGATTCGGTGCTGTCGGTATTTTCCCAGAATTTTTTGTGGGGAAGTGATTGGTCGCTGACCATGCCCGGCACCGCACAGGCGTTCGAGCGAACCTGGCGGCATGTCGAGCGGTTGGTGCCGCCAATGGCGGAATTGCGCTACATGCGGGTCCGCTATGAAGACACCATCGCGCAAGCCGATGCCAGCATTCGTGGAATGCTGGCGTTCATCGGTGCGGATTATGACCCAGCGTGCCTGGATTTCCATGAAAACAAGCGTGTGGCCAGGACCGCAAGCTACGAGCAAATCTCGCGCCCCCTCTATTCGACTTCGGTCGAACGCTATCTCAACTATATGCCGCACATCGAACCCGGCGTGATAGCCACGTTGCGTCCCGTCGCCGCATCGATGGGCTATCTTATTCGGGAAAACACACAGGCACCCGCTTAGCCTTATCAAGGAGATTATGATGCACCTGTTGCTCAGCCGTACAGCATCCATTGCCGCCGCATTCACCTTAACGTCCCTTGCATTTTCCGTGGGTGCGGTGCCGATCGGGATGTCGCCGGATAATCCCGCCAGCGCCCTGTATGGTTTGCCTTATGCAGCGGCTAATGATTCCGCTGCTTTGCAGGAAGTGGTGACGTTACTGAATCGAGGTGAACGAAAAGAAGCGAAAATACAATTGGGCCGTTTTCTGGCAAAACGCCCGCAGGATCCACGCGGAACGGAAATGGCGGGATTGATTTTTATGGAAGAAAAAAATTGGGAGATGGCGGCGGTTTCTTTTCGCCGGGTGGTGAATGCGGATCCCCAGCGAACCTCGGCGCGCTCCAAGCTGGGGATCGCATTGCTGATGGATGGGAAAACAAAAGAAGGCGCCGCCGAATTAAAAAATGCCGTAGCAATCAACAAGACAGATGGGATCGCACGGCGTTATCTTGGATGGCTGGCGGAAGCACAGGGTGACACGCAAGGTGCGCTCAATCATTATGCCGTCATGTTCGCGGATGACCCATCAAAAACCGGCATGATGTCGGAATTTCATGTGCTGGCAGGCAAACTCTATAATCAAACCCAGCGCCATGACAAGACCATTCATTTACTGACACCATTAATCGGTAAAGCGGACTCGAAACGAACGGCGCAAGGTGGCGAGCTGGTGCTGGTCACGGCTCATCTGGGACAGGGAAACAAGGCCGCCGCGGCGAAGCTCGTCCGATCGCTCGAAAAGAAATTGCCATCCACCAACCCGGATCTTCGCCTGGCGCAAGCCGGGCTCTTCAAGCTGGAGAAAGACTATCCGAAAGCGCGCGAGCGGTTGCAGGCGGTTATCAAGGACGCGCCGGCATATAGCGGTCCCGCTTCTTTTCAGCTGTCACAGGTTTATGCGGAAGAAGGAAACGGGAAGCAGGCGATTGAAGTTCTGGAGTCTTTGGCGCCGCGCATGGCGGGAAAGGATCTATCCGTCGTGCTTGCGAGATCAACGGCATTGCACTTTGATCGCGGCGGTGGCGCAAATGCAATCAGGACGCTTACAAAATATGCGCCGCAAGACCCCTCCATCAAATATTTACTTGCCGAGGCGCAGGCGCGCAATCATCAGTATGGCGCGGCGCTTATAACGGTCAACGATCTGCTCGCGGCATCTCCACAGTTCGCTGGCGCTCATTATCTATCTGGCATGTTATATAGGCATGAAAACAAATCATCAAATGCCGAGGCGGGTTTTCTGCAAGCGGTAAAACTCGTTCCCGCATTCGTGGATGCATGGGTGGAACTGGCCGAGTTGCATAGGGCCGCAAAGGCACTTCCCAAGGCAGAGAGCGTGTTGCAGAAGGGGTTGGAGGCTAACCCGGATAACCCCACATTATTGTTCAAACTCGCATCGGTCCAGGAAGACGCGGGGAAAATACCCCAGGCCAACCGTGCCTATCAGCGCATTCTGGATAAAATGCCAAACCATGTCCCCGCCCTGCAAAAGCTGGCGCTCAATCTTTCCATGGATGCATCCACGCTCGGTGAAGCCCGAAAGCTGGCCGAACGCGCATATGGTTTGAATCACAATGAGCCTGCTATACAGGATACCTATGGATGGGTGCTGGTCCAATCCGGCGAAGTCAAGAAGGGAATTCCGCTTCTTGAGTCGGCGGTCAAAAGCTTGCAGAGGGGCCATGGCGAACACTCTCATACGAGCGAATTGGAAGATCATTCTCACGCGGAAGATAGCGGCTTGCATGAGGGCAATGCCTACTTTCACCTTGGCGTGGCGTATATGAAAATTGGCAAAACCACGGAAGGCACCGCCTACCTTAACCGCGCACTTGGATTGGGCGTTGACACAGGTACCAAGGTGCAAATCGCGGCGTTGCTGAAATAATCGAGCTTATCAGCTAATGACGCATGCTTATGCGGTGGCGATGATGGTGCTTGAATATTAAATCTAAATTCGGTAGTTGACCGCTCATTTAATAGATCAGTGTTATGATTAATAACAATATTTCTTATTATTTGATTCTCACCTTCCGGATGAGGCCGCTACGAGGTGAATTGCACAGTTTTTGCGGCACATGGCTGCGTTGCAACTTCTTGGAATGGACCATTCCGCGTCATTGCTTCTTGCCCTGCACCCCAAAAACCGCACACTTCACCC
>JBKJYB010000463.1:0-2828 GCA_046716045.1 Nitrosospira sp. | reverse complement strand
GATTAAACTTCCCGCTGATGAAATCTTTGCGCAGTTCAATCAGCTCGCTCTCAGTCACAGGATAGAAGCGAACCTGATCGAAGAATCGCAGCAACCAAGGTTTGCCATCCTTGAAATCCTTCGTCTGGATATGACTATTCCACATCTGCACGGTACGCCCCACCAACTGATACCCCCCGGGACTTTCCATGCCATATACGCACATGTAGGCACCACCTATGCCCACCGCGTTCTCAGGCGTCCAAGTACGCGCCGGATTGTATTTAGTGGTGACCAGGCGATGCCGTGGATCTAGCGGAGCCCCAAGCGGCGCGCCCAGATAGACGTCACCCAATCCCATTATCAGGTAGCTCGCCTCGAATATAATGCGTTTCACCTCCTCGATGCTGTCTAGTCCATTGATGCGGCGAATGAACTCGATATTGTCCGGATTCCACGGCGCATCTTTGCGTACCGATTGCATATACTTCTTCATCGCCAACTGTACTGAGGGATCATTCCACGACAACGGCAGATGCACAATACGCGTAGGTACCTCCATGTCCTCAATGGCGGGCAGCTCCTTTTCCGCAGAAATAAGGGTATCCAGCAGTTTATCGCGCGGCAATAGTTTTGAGTCGAAATGGATATGCAGCGAGCGGATACCCGGGGTCAAGTCCACGATACCTTTCAGGCGACCAGATCCCATGGCTTCCTGAAGCCATGTCATCAGCGCATGTATGCGGAAACGCAGGTTGAAGTCGAGCACCAGCGGTCCATACTCGACCAGCAGATTTTTGTCGCCACCTTGCCGATACAGTACTCGCGTCTGCCCGGCGCTTTCAGGAATGGTATGGAGGATGGGGCTGCCCACTTCCTTTACCCCCGAGACCGGCAGCGCTTCCGGTAAGCGGAAATCCCGAATGAGCGCATCCTGCGATACCTCAAGCGCTTGCGCATCGGCAGCCGATATCTGGCGAAAGCGCACGCTGTCGCCGGGCCTGAGTTGTCCCATCTTCCATAGCTCGGCATGAGCCAAGGTCGCCAAGCAAACAAAGCCACCCAGACTGGGACCGTCCGGCCCCAGTATAACTGGTAGATCGCCAGTAAAATCCACTGCACCAATCGAATATGCTACGTCATGAACGTTGGACGGATGCAGTCCAGCCTCCCCGCCATCAGTGCGTGCCCATTTTGGTTTGGGACCGAGCAAGCGCACCCCTGTGCGGTCGGAATTGTGGTGCACTTTCCAGTCAGAAGCAAAAAAATTGCTGACATCTTCATCTGTGAAAAAATCCGGCGCCCCATGGGGACCGTACAGCACATCAATTTCCCAATTATTAGTATATTTGGGGATTAGTTCCTGCGGTAGTTTGCGAGGAATATGACTGCCGGCGTCCGTGATATGCAGCGCGTCGCCCGGGCGCAAAGTACGTCCCGCATGACCGCCGAACTGGCCGAGCATGAAAGTGGATTTACTGCCAAGATAGTCCGGTACCTCGAAACCACCGTGAACCGCCAGATAGGCGCGACAGCCATAATTCATGATATCGCCGAACTTTAGTAGCGCACCGGCTTTGACCTTATGTGATTCCCATTGCGCCAATGGCTTGCCGTCCAGACTCACCTGGATGGGCGCACCGGTCACCGCAATTATGCTGTCGCAATTGATGCATAGAGTCGGGCCACTAAAAGTGATCTCCATCGCCGACTGCCCTCCCATATTATCGACCAGACGATTGGCCAAACGGAACGCCAGACTATCCATCGGCCCAGACGGCGGCACACCGATATTCCAGTACCCCAATCGGCCAGGATAATCCTGTATCGTGGTTTGTATGCTAGGAGGATCGAGCACATCAATAGTATGTGCAATATTTATATTCGTATCCGGCACTTTCTCAAACATATTTTTCCCCTTTTTTTGGCAGAGTCTCCTGCCAGGTTAAGGCAGATTACCCTGCCAAATTATTTAATGTCATTCATGGTTACATTGTTTCTCATGCCATCCAGATTAATCCCAAACCAATAGTTGGATCGGAGTAGGATTGTAGGCATTGCATGGATTGTTCAGCTGGGGGCAGTTCGAAATCAGCACCACAACATCCATCTCGGCCTTCATCTCAACGTACTTGCCCGGCGCGGAAACACCATCCGCAAAATCCAGTCCGCCATCTTCCGATACGGGGACATTCATAAAGAAATTGATGTTGCTCGGAATATCACGCTTGCTCATGCCGAGATGCTCGCAAATCGGATCGTGTGCCAACGCATGGAGGAAACTGTCGCGGCAGCTGTGCATGGGATATTTCTCAAGCGCGTAGCGTGTTGTATTGCTCTCCGCTGCGCAGGCGCCGCCCACCGTGTCATGCCGCCCGCATGTATCGGCAACGATGGTCAGCATGATATTGCCGAAATTGGAATATAATTTACTGCCGGTGGTAAGGTATAGCATATTCTGTCGGCGAATCGTATCGGTTGCGCTATAGCGCTCCATTGCATCGTCAGCATTATAGAAGAGGGTATCTACCGCCTGATTACCCTCCAGATCGACAATACGAAATAACTGACCTTTCTTTATCACTTTCACCCAAGGGTCACCCGCCGCGCAGATTTCATCCACCACGGCCAGAGTGGGATTCAGTTTGCTTTCAACAAGATTTTGCGCATTCATGCTGCACCTCCACAGGCATATAAACGTTTGGTATTTTCTAAACCACGTGCATTCTCAGCGATGCGCGTACATTCCTTCGTCCCCCAGCGAAAATCGCCAGGAACCCCGGAGGGCGTCGCGAAAGCCGTCAGGTTGACCGCCCTGGGGCGGTAAGTTCCCGCCGGATCGAGAGGAT
>JBKJYB010000462.1:0-4567 GCA_046716045.1 Nitrosospira sp. | reverse complement strand
ACGTTCCCTTCCCGGTGATTACCCAGGGGGCCGCCGAGATCGTGCGCAGCTACACCCTGTTCCGGCGCACCCTGAATAAGCCCGACCTGCTGGGCGCGGGCACCCTGCCCCCGCACATGGAATTCCTGGTCGACCGCTACGGCTACCTGCGCGCGCGCTGGATCCCCGAAGCCGATGGCCCGGGCTGGAACCACACCGGGATGTTGATGCAACAGATCGCCCAGCTCAACCGGGAACAGGAAATCCTCCCCCCTCCAGGCGATCATGTGCATTGAGACGCTTAAAAAATACTCAGATTTTGCCCCGGAGAGCTATTGAAGCGCCCTCATCGTGGAGCGCATTGCGGATAGGCTTCGGAACTTATTCGACAGTATTCACCCATTCAATAATCGGTTGCCACTGCGAGATATCGCGTTCAGTCTGATAGTGCGGCAGATCGAAAATGCTCTTGCCATTGAAGGCGGCATTGACATACACCATCGTGTCGCGTAGATAAGTGAGAATCGGCAGATCATACTGATGGAGAAATTGCTCCAGAGTAGCCGCGGCGTGCGTGCGGGGATCCACACGCATGCCAATAATACCGATGAATGCCTTGTGCTTTCGCACGGATTTTTCTTCCATTAGTTGATCCAGAAAATCCCGCGTGGCGGCCATGTCGAATACCGAAGGCTGCACCGGCACCACAACTTTATGCGCAAGTTTCAATGCATGGGCAAGGTTCTTGCCGTGCATACCCGCCGGGGAATCCAGCACAAGCCAGTCGTTGTTTTCCGGAATATCCGGATGGACGTCATTGCGATCCGCATCCAGGCTGGTGATGGTCGGTAATTCGGCGGGGCGCAGTGCGAGCCAGTCCAGTGATGACTTTTGACGGTCCAGATCCCACATGACAACCCGCTGGTTTTGTCCGGCCAGATAGGCGGCCAGATTGGTTGCCAGCGTGGTTTTTCCGCATCCCCCCTTGGGATTTGCCACCAGAATTGTTCGCATTGAAAACTCCCTACGCTCATTATTCATGTAACGCCTTTTCCCGTTGAGTCAAAACGCCACTATCGGTCGTTACCTGTGGGCAAAACGAGACGTTCGCTTAAGTGGGATCATTTTCCACACAGCCAGCGCTCACAGCGGGTTATGGAGACGATAATAGTTCCATGCTTCCCATATTTTCACTGGGCTCAAGTAGCGAGCCCAGTTCCTCCAGCGGCGGCAACTCCTCCAGAGAGCGCAGATTAAGATCATTGAGAAAATCCATGGTGGTCGCATACAAGGCCGGTCTGCCAGGAACATCGCGATGCCCGATGGCGCTGATCCAGCCACGTGACTCAAGCGCCTTAAGCACCGGACCGGAGACGGCGACACCGCGTATTTCCTCAATATCGCCGCGTGTAACCGGTTGGCGATAGGCGATGATGGCAAGCGTTTCAAGCACCGCGCGCGAATAGCGTGGGGGTTTTTGAGGATTAAGCCGGTCAAGAAATTCCTGCATCTCCGGTCTGGCGTGGAAACGCCAGCCGCCGGCAACTTTCACCAGCTCTACCCCTTTTTCATCCCAGTCTTTGCGCAACTCGTCAAGCAGTCTGCGTAGAATTTCCGCACCCAGCTCGTCGTTAAACAATTTCTTCAGCTCCGATAGCGGCAACGGTTCCTGGCTCGTAAGCAGTGCCGTTTCCAGAATCTGCTTGATCTCGCCGGGGCTGAATGAGCCGGTGGAGCTAGACGGCGGCAAGGAAACTGATTGGTCTGACATAAATAATTCCGAAAGCCTGAGGTTGCGCTATTTCCACCTGATTTTCCCTGACCAGCTCCAGCAACGCAAGAAAAGTTACCACGATTTCCGCCACACTGGCTGTTGGGCTGAATAATTCGTTGAACTCAATAAACCTATGGCCATGGAGATGACGCAAGATGCGGCTCATGTGCGCACGCACGGAAAGCTCCTCTCGCGTGATACGATGACGGCGATTCGCTTGCGAGCGAGCCATCAGCGCGAGCCAGGCACTACGCAGATCATCCATGCCGACATCCGGCAGGCGTTTAACCACTGTCTGATCGATCCATACCTGCGTCAGGGCAAAATCCCGTTCAGCCTGCGGCAATTCGTTAAGCCGCCGCGCCGCGAGTTTCATCTGCTCATATTCCAGCAAACGACGTACCAGCTCAGCACGCGGATCACTCTCTTCCTCAGCTCTGTTGACGGGGCGCGGCAGCAGCATGCGCGACTTGATTTCGATCAGCACCGCGGCCATCAGGAGATACTCCGCCGCCAACTCCAATTGATTGGCTCGCATCACCTCGACATAGGCCATATATTGTCGCGTAAGTTCCGCCATGGGAATATCAAGCACATCCAGATTATGCTTGCGAATAAGATAGAGCAGCAGATCAAGAGGCCCCTGAAAAGTGTCAAGAAACACTTCCAGCGCATCCGGCGGAATGTACAAATCCCGCGGTATCTCCGTCAGCGGCTCACCGTGGATTGTCGCAACCGGACTATTGACGGCAGGGTGAAGAAAATCATTCATTCCGAAAAACCGCCTTCTATCATTCCAGAAATAACTATATGCTTAATCGACATTTGGTTTGCCTTCGCTGGCAAATGAGTTGGCAAATGAGCTGGCAAATGAGTTGGCAAATAAGCAAGCAAATGAGCCTGCCTGGAATTTTGAATACCCTAAGAATAATTCAACCCCATTGCCTCCCTGACGTCACGCATCGTTTCCTGTGCCAGTTTGTCGGCTCTCTCACATCCGTCAGCGATGATATTGCGTACCAGCGTGGGATCTTCTTCATACATCCGGGCGCGCTCGTGCATGGGTTTCTGTTCCGCCAATATCGCGTCAATAACGGGCTGCTTGCATTCCAGACAGCCGATACCTGCGGTCGTGCAGCCCTCCTGCACCCATTCCTTGATCTCCGCATTCGAGTAAACCAGGTGGAATTGCCATAGCGGACATTTGGCGGGATCACCCGGATCACTGCGCCGGACGCGTGCCGGATCGGTTGGCATCGTGCGGATTTTTTTTATGACGCTAGCCTCATCCTCCCGCAAATTAATGGTGTTATTGTAGGATTTGGACATTTTCTGGCCATCCAGCCCCGGCATTTTTGATGCCGGGGTGAGCATGACCTCAGGCTCGGAAAGTATCATTTTACCGCCGCCTTCGAGGTAGCCGAATAACCGCTCCTGGTCTCCCATGCTCAAGTTCTGCTGCTCGTCGAGCAGCGACTTCGCGGCGGCCAGTGCCCCATCGTCGCCTTGTTCCTGGTAACGATTTCGTAGTTCGCGGTAGACTTTGGATTTTTTGGAGCCGAGTTTTTTTATCGCCAGTTCGGCTTTCTCCCGGAAACCGGCTTCCTTGCCGAAAATATGGTTGAAGCGGCGCGTGATCTCCCGGGTAAACTCGATATGCGGTGCCTGATCCTCTCCTACCGGGACACGATTGGCGCGATAAATTAGGATATCCGCGCTCTGAAGCAGGGGGTAACCCAGAAAGCCGTAGGTGCTTAGATCCTTCTCCGATAGTTTTTCCTGCTGATCCTTGTAGGATGGAACGCGTTCCAGCCAGCCCAGCGGGGTAATCATGGAAAGCAAGACATGCAACTCAGCATGTGCCGGCACTCGCGATTGAATGAAAAGAGTCGCTTGCGCCGGATCCACACCGGCGGCAAGCCAATCTATCACCATATCCCAGACATGTTGTTCGATGACTTCCGGGGTATCGTAATGCGTGGTGAGAGCGTGCCAGTCGGCAACGAAAAACAGGCATTCAAATTGGTGCTGCAGTTCCACCCAGTTCTTCAGCACACCGTGGTAATGCCCTAAATGGAGGCCGCCAGTGGGGCGCATCCCCGACAAAACGCGATCAGTGAACATGTTGCTTGCCCTTGACTAATCCTTGATTAAACTTCCAGACCAAAAAACCATACCACCATTTGTATCGTGATGCCGATAAAAGGCCCGATGATGGCACCGAGCACGCCAGTGATCAACAACAATAGCAGGATCATAAAGCCATAAGGCTCAATCTTCGCAAAACCATGTGCCATGTGGTGGGGTAACAGGCTTACCGCAATGCGTCCGCCGTCGAGGGGTGGCAGAGGCAACAGATTCAGCACCATTAATATCACATTGATTTTGATGCCCGCTTCACCCATCAATATCATGGGTCTCGCCAGATCGCTTTCCGGCAGGCTGATCCCAAGCTTGATCAAGAATGCCCAAAGCAATGCCATGAAGAGATTCGCGCCCGGTCCGGCCAGCGCTACCCAAAGCATATCCTGTTTTGGATGGCGTAGCGCCGAGAAGTTAACCGGTACCGGCTTCGCCCAGCCGAACAGGATGCCGCCCAGTATCAGCGTTAACAACGGAAGCAGAATCGTACCCACGGGATCGATATGCCGAATTGGATTCAGGCTGACACGTCCCTGCGCATAGGCCGTGAGATCGCCGAAGTGCTTGGCTACATACCCGTGTGCGGCCTCGTGCAGGGTAATGGCAAAAATCACTGGCAGCGCATAAATGGCGATATTCTGGATAATGCTATCCATGCGTAATTCCGAATGG
>JBKJYB010000461.1:0-2505 GCA_046716045.1 Nitrosospira sp. | reverse complement strand
AAAATATTCACATCGAATTGTTTGTATGCGGCTTCCATTGAGACGCATTCTATTGTGCCTAACTGACCGAACCCGGCATTGTTCACCAGCACATCAATTCGCCCTCGGGCCGCCATGACATGGCTCACCATATTATGGATGGCGTTGTCGTCGGTAACATCCAGTTCGATGGGCTCAATGTGATCGGACCGTATCTGTTCCAGCCTGTCCAGGCGCCGCGCGCCAGCAAATACATAATAACCATTCTCGGCAAGAAGCTGGGCGGTGGCTCGCCCGATACCACTAGATGCCCCGGTAACCAATGCTATTCGCTGAATCATACTCCCCTCCCTTTCTTCTTGTTATAGCGAAATTACTTTTTCATCTGATGTTGTGCAAGGCTCCAAAAAGGGGCTTATGTGAAATGTCGCCCAGGTTATCGTTCAGCCACGCTTGCAATGGTGGCGATTAACTCCTGAAAGTCGACAGGCTTGGAAAGATACTTTTGAAAACCGGCATTGATTGCATGTGTGCGGTCCTCCGCACGGGCGAATGCTGTGAGGGCAACTGCTGGAGTTTGTCCGCCATTATGTGCTGGCAAATTCCGCACTTCGCCTATGAATTGATAGCCATCCATCTGTGGCATGTCGATGTCACTGACAATAACATCGAGCTTGCGCGTCTTTACCTGTTCCAATCCTTCGGCTGCAGTGGCGGTCACAATCACGTTAGCATGGTAAAGAGTCAGTAGCCGTCTAATAACGTCCCGCGCAGTGGGCTCGTCCTCAATAATGAGTATATTCATTCCTGAAAGTACATAGTCCGGGTTATCCATATTCAAGCCTTGTTTATAAAGAAATACCAATTGCAGTGAGTGCCCCCGAGGGGGGGATGTACAGGCGGTAGATTAATTGCTCCGTATATTACTTTTGATTTAAAATTATCACTGTGCGATCTCATACATAGCCGTTTCCTGTCATTAAGAGTGGTTGCAGTAATATGCCGCCCGAGGTTATATGACTCTATCGCACAGTCCAAAGCAAAACCGGATTCTGGGCCATTTACCCCAGGCGGATTATGCCCGCCTGCTGCCTGATCTCGAACTCATAAGCATACCGATCGGCGAGGGGATTTATTCGCCCCATACCCCCATAACCCATTTGTATTTTCCCGTTGATTGCATTATCGCTCGTCTATATGAGCTGGAAAGCGGGACGTCCGTAAAAACTTCAGTCACGGGAAACGAAGGGATGGTCGGGATTTCTTACATATTAGGGAGCGAGAAGGCTTCCGCTCGAGCCGTAGCACTAAGCGGAGGCGATGCCTTCCGCATCAAGGCACCTTTACTAAAGAAGGAATTCGAAACCGCAGGAGATCTACAACGCCTGCTGCTGCGGTTCACGCAGGCTCTGATTATTCAAACGGAGCAGATCGCTATTGGTAATCAGCATCATAAGATTGAGCAGCGATTATGCCATTTTCTGTTAATGACCCTTGATCGCCTGCCAGACAACGAGCTTCATATAACTCATGAACAAGTATCAATTTTTCTTGGAGTACGTCGTGAAAGTATCTCGCTGGCTGCACAGAAACTAGAAACAATAGGCGCGATCCAATACCGGCGCGGTCACCTGACTGTAGTGAATCGTCGGGAGCTGGAGGAGCTTGCGGGCGAGAGTTATGCGATTGTCAGTGAGGAATATGAACGTTTACACGAGATGTTCGCGCCTGGCTGATACTGCTTCTCGCATTGCCTGATTCCTGTCTATGTCGTAACAGTGCGGCCAGTAATATTTTTATTTGAATGTCTGCTACCGCACGGACATCCTGAGTCATCTATTACATTATCACCCCCTCAGTATTTGTTGAGAAGGTCAAGGTGCGGCCTGCCCTGGTCTTGCATCTGAACACGCCCAACAGATTCAAGCATCTCTGGATTAGAAGCCCTGATCCTCGAAGCGAAAGCTGAAACAATTATTCAATATCATAGGAGAGAGTCATGCCCACCACCGGAAGCACTACCTCAGGAAAAGCTGCCACGCGTAGCACAACCACACGCAGCACGAAGAATGATGCTATCAAGCTTCTGACCGAGGATCACAACAAAGTTAAAAAGATGTTCAAGGAGTTCGAAAAGCTCAGCAAAAAGAACGATGAGGAAGGAAAAGAAGAGCTTGCTACGCAGATCTGTAAAGAACTGAGTGTGCATGCGCAACTAGAGGAGGAGATATTCTATCCTGCGGTGCGTGAAGCCATTGATGACGACGGGTTAATGAACGAAGCAATGGTGGAACATGGGTCGGCTAAGGATCTGATCGCACAGATCCAGTCCATGGCAGCATCGGATCCGATGTATGACGCAGTCGTCACCGTGCTGGGTGAGTACATTAACCATCATGTGGAAGAAGAACAGAATGAAATGTTCCCCAAGGTACAAAAGTCGGATATGGATCTTGAGGAACTTGGCCTTGAAATGGTCGAGCGCAAAAAGGAATTAGTGGAGGATTAAAAGAACAATGCCGAAGC
>JBKJYB010000460.1:0-7151 GCA_046716045.1 Nitrosospira sp. | reverse complement strand
CCGTCACCCCAAGTGTTCCGGTTGACAACAAACCAATTCAAGTTGTTGGATCCTACAATGTCATCAATGCTTTCCTGTGTAACGCTCATTGTAAGCAGTATCAAGCTAATGAGACTCACCATAAGCGTCCATGCTGGAAGGCTGAGGAAAGGTATCTTGCTGGATGCGATTTTTTCTCCCATCCATACTGCCCCGCCGCCAACCCATAGCAACGCCACCGCAAACACGAGCAAGTATAAAAAATGAGCATCCCCAAGAAACAGTTCCCTAAGGTTATAGGGAATGCCTGGCATACGTAGCCCGCCCCAAATTAATGCCGCCAAACATAATACAGTTAGCCCTTGCAGGATCCACCATGTCTGGCGGGAGCTTGTGCGCGCTGCCATAGGTTGTTCTTCAGCATGCGTGTTATTGCTGGTAATGTGTGGCCGGGGAGGCGATTCTTGTGCGTGACGTTGCACTACCGACAGTACCCAGCCAACCAGCAACACCAAAACTGGTTCTGTAACATCCGCAGTGCGTCCCAACACCCCCATCTGCATCAACTCGAGTAAGCTGGACCATATAGCCAGCCCCACCGTTGCTCCCTTAACACTTACTCCCATCCTTTGCAGCAGCCATAGCAGAGCGGTATAAATAAATAACGACTGGATCAGCCCCCGCACACCGGTTTCCATTGATCCCCGAAGCATGGTTGTGAAAGGGATGCCGTTAAAGGTTCCCCCCGGAGCGGGAGAAAATGGTGTAATTGCAGTGATAGACCAAGCAGCGAATAGCAGCCAGAATGCCGACTCCAACATCTTTGTGCCGCCGAGGCGCAGCACCACCAAAAATCCTAGATAACCAGCCAGGAAGCGCGTAAGAATAGAAGCATCCAAAGTTAAATTCACAATAGCAAGCTTTCCCGCCATGATCAGCGCGATTGTGCCCGATAGCCACCAAACCGGCCGTTGTCTCAACGCCATGAAAGCACTGCCCGCAATAAACACTCCAGCCGCATGCATGATCGTTATCGGGAATGATAAGCTATAGTCTAGAAAAAGTGGCTTTAACGCATCCTTGAATTTTTGCCAATCCAGAGACGGCACCAGTGGCAATAATTCGGTAAGCAGCCACAATACCAATACCGATAGAGCGACAAGCGAGGTGGAATCAAATGAGCGGACCCTCCCCGGTGCGCGTTTTCCTATCAAATGTGCCGTTGTCATACCTAATGTCATGCCCGCCATATTCCACATCACATCCACCAACGCTGCAGAGCGGGAGGGCAGCCATATCTGAGCTAGCTGCAGGACAAATGAGAGAACCAAGGCGAAAAAAAGTAACCAGACAACACGAATCTTGGAATTTAGATTGTGTGAGGCAAATAATATACCCGCCATTCCAAGCGGGAAAAAAAGCGCCAAATTACCCAGCAGATCTCCTCGAGAAGTGAACAAACGCCAATCGGTAAGGAATTTCTTCACAGCACCATCGTCAGGTGCGGAAAAGTCGCCGGGGTATAGCGACCCATAAGCAATCAGTATTGCGATAACTAACAGAATACGCATTTTTTTATTTTCTATCGAGTATCTTCCGTTAATGAAAGGACCGGTAGCCCATGCATTCCTCAAAATCCTTGTTGTTATAGGCTTGGCAGCATTCCCACCTTATATAAACCGGACACTACTGTGAAAGAACAATAGATAACAGCTCATTATTGTGTGGCGGATACCGGCTTAACTTTCAGTACTGGCAGCCAGCGAGGTCTGTCTCTATCGAGTGCATAGGCACCCATTCCACCTGTGCCATGCAAACCGCCATCAAAATCCAGATCGGCTTGAGGGTAAGCATCAAAGCGCATGCTGTTATCAGCACGCTTCCGTACCTTGGCATTCACCGGCATCAAATTCATCTCGCCCAAAGGGGAGAACGGCTGGGTAAGATAATTCCGCGCTTCGTCGAACCCATCAGTCAGGTTTCTCTCCAGAGAAGCGCCACGCACCGGCGACTTGGCGAATACGATATTGGCAGTGACGAATTGTAGATACATCGGATCATGCTCGCGCTTTGAGAGTGTTATACCGGACCCCTTGGCTATCACGGTATTGTAGAAGACACTTATCGCGCGTGTCGTATCATTGTGCGGCTGAATCCGCATCGCATCGCCGAAATGGTTTACAAACAGGTTATTGTACAACGCGATGTTGCCTTCGCCCTGGAACAACGCTTCATGCGAATTCTGATAAAAGAAATTGCCGTAGATGAAATACCGGTCGTTCGCTCCCGGCCCTGTAAGCGGCCAATGCCCAACCAGCATATTGGGTCTTGCCATTTCCTTAGATCCGCCACGCGCCTTGCTGAAAACATTGTGACGGATGATCGTTGCGCTATCCCCGTCCGGTATGCCCGGCAACGCCGGGCGAGGCTGCTGGTGCTTGATCTGCAGGTTATAGCCGAGCGTATCATTACCAGATTGCGTTCGATCAAGCCCCCAATAAATGGTGCGCGCCCATCAGAATTGCCGAGGTAAAGGCCGGTTCCGGCGCCTTCGATCACATTGTTGCGAATCACCCAGCCCCAGGCCGGGCATTTGGTGGAAATGCCAACCGTTTGCTGATTGTTACCATGACCATGAATGCGCAGCCCATCAAGCGTGATGTGATGCGCCCAGTCGGCGTGGCCTTCGCATTTCACTCCATCCACTCGCAGATTGCGGCCCTCAAGATCCAGATTGCGAATAGTGATGTAACTCGAGTTAATGATACTGATCGTGTTGTGTCCGGGCCGCGCCACAAACACCGCACGTGGCTCCTCTTCCGGCCCCGAAATCGTAATCGGGCTTTGCGCAGTGCCATGAAGCTGTTGAATAGGCAGGCCGTCCCTATATTCGCCCGGCATTAGCCGTACGTAAGCACCGGGCTTCAATTGCTTTAGTCTGGCACCATAGGTGCCGGGGTCCACCGTGTAGGTGGCTCCGGCGAAAGCAGGCGATATGCCGGATAGAACGCCGGCGATTACAAAAAACAATCGGAAATGCCGGATATCAATTGATTTGATCATATTAATACATTTTAGTGAGACATAGCTTGAGTAAGACGCATCAGTCGTCATTTCCTGGTTTGCATATGCTGCGGATATCCTGATCGCGTCACCCAACCACTGCTACTCTCAACACAATGATGGACATGAGCCATACCAGATACCGAAAATTGTGATGCACTTTTGCAGTCTAATTCTGAACTACTCCATTTTCCGGGGGAGAAGCAATCAAGCCGTTATTAAAACGCACTCATAGTACTCGTTCATATACTATAAAGTCTTGGAAAATGATTCAGCAAAAGTGAAAAGTGGCTTTACTTTTCAGTACGTTTTCTTGTACCCTCCACCTATAGCTACCCTCAGGATTCGCCTTTCGAAGGGCTTGTCGTAGAGTCGGCCGAAAGGCTGGAAAAAGTCGAGTGATAACGTTGCGTAAACCCAGGCGCTGTACGGTTCGGAATTGGATACGGGATGAGGAATACGCGTTCGGATTTGAGGACGATTTTTGTTTCTTTCATTTGAGGAGGATGAGGGCATGCGTACATTGAGTGTACGGAACAAGCAGGGAAATCCGAAGTCTGCTTTCAATAAAGATAGGCTTCAAGCATCGTATCTAGCGTTTGCTTCCCTCCTGATCGCGAACGCATTCCCCGGATTCGTCGTGCAAGCACATGCAGTAACCTCCTTCGAGCGTTTGTCCTCGTTGTTGGCGGCCACGCCGGAAGGCGGTTGGGTCAAGGCAAGCACCAATTTTTATTCCGAGGCGTGGCCGACCGGTGCCGATCGAGTACAGTTGGCGAGTGTCCAATTCCCCGGCTCAATTGTGCGCGCATGGAGTTCTTTCGCCTGGGATCCGTCCGACGGAAAGTTGATGCTCTGGGGGGGCGGCCATGCGAATTACGCGGGTAACGAAATGTACGTGTGGGACGGCGCTACGGGCAACTGGGGGCGCGGCTCCCTGCCGAGCAAGACAGATATAGACGGTATGATCATAGGCGGCACTGCACCACAATCCGCGCATACCTACGACAATAATCTCTATCTCCCCGTCAACGACATGTTCCTGACATTTGGCGGGGCAGCCATTAGGACCGGCAGCAATTTTCAGACGATGGACGGCACAACTCTAAGACGTGCCGGGCCTTATTTGTGGGACCCGGCCAAGGCGGACCCAAACAAGGTCGGGGGTAGCAACGATTCTGGCTGGAATCCCGATAATGCAGCCCAAAACGGCAACATGTGGATCGACCGGCACGATCATTGGACCGGCTCCGAGCCTCCTGGTTACGTAAATGGTACTACCGCCTATGCCACCGAGGATGGCCAGGACGTGGTCTACCTGACTGCGGACCGGCATGCTTCAGGGTTTCCGTCGCTTTATCGCTATACTCTCGGCGATGTAAGAAACGGCGGTCAAGATAAATGGGAGCAAATTGGCGTCTCGGTTAACTCGATTGGGTCTCAAAGCACTGGAACGATCGATACAGTTCACGATCTTTATATTAAAACAGCTCTTGTTCGCGGGTCTTATACATCCGACCTAACGATATGGGATCTGGACAAGGCTAATGCCGCTGATCCTCGCAGCAATCCCGATATCGGAATCAATCTGGTTAAGGAGGACGGTAGTGATTTTGTAATGACAAGTTCTTTCGGCATAGATTATGATAAAAACACTAACCAGATCTTTCTATGGGATGGCAAAGGCGGAGGTGGGACGGTCTGGTCGGCTAGTGTTATCACTGACGGTGACGGCAATATCGGTCCCAACACAACCTGGACTGTCAGCGAAATTGAAAGCTCAACCTTGAACCACCCTCACGGCAGTTTCACTACTGGAGTTCTCGGCAAGTGGCATTATGACGATTCACTAGGCGCCTTCATCGCCCTGGACGAGCTTGCTAGTGCGGGCGGAGGAGCGTGGGATGCGAGTGTGTGGTTATACAAGCCAACAACAGTTGTTCCGGAGCCGGAGACATACGCACTTATGCTCGCAGGGCTGGGTCTTATCGGATGGGTTGCCCGCAGACGGTCCCATAAAGACCGGCGCCATGATCATAATTGAAGAAGGGGAATCTTCCAAGTGAATCTGTAGATGAAGATACAATCCAGGATCGATGAGGTGAAGCTAGAGTTCAGGATCGTTTTCATGTAGCTCATCACTCACGTTAATGCTGTGGATTGTTAACAGGTTGTACGAATCGTCTCCAACAATTACTATTTGACGAAGCCAGGTTGTCACACTCAGGAATTGTATCGAAGTTGCCATCGAAAACCTCCGGTAACCATTCCATTTATAGCGTTTAGCGACCACCTCATATAAGCTAAGGGCCTAGGCTGTTTTGTCCTCGGGAATTGCACTTTCATCGGCAGCAACTCCAAAGGAAAGAGCTGATTCTTAGTGGCCCGGCATGATCAAAAAATTTCTACTGATTATACTCCTGCTCCTCCCCCAGGCTGTCACGGCCGCAATTATCCTGGTCGGCCCGAACGAGAGCATTACCCGCATTGCCGATGCCGCGCGCGTGGCCAAGGATGGCGATACCGTACTCATCATGCCCGAAGAATACCGGGGCGATGTTGTCATATGGATGCAGAAACAACTCACCATTCGCGGCTGCGGCGAGCGGCCGGTGCTGATTGCCGATGGCAAACACGCGGAAGGTAAAGCGATCTGGGTCATTCGCAATGGCAGTTTCCTGATCGAAAATATCGAATTCCGCAATGCGCGCGTCCCCGACGGCAATGGTGCCAGCATTCGCCTTGAACGCGGTATGCTGCATGTGAATGTTAGCAACAAATAGAACTGTCCGGTTTGGTAGCAAATGAATTGTCCGCTTTCTAACGCACTGAATAGTAGCTTTGATTCAGTGCGCAGCTGTGGCGGCGGACTTACGCAACAGCCTTGTTTGTCTGTTTCAATTCTTTGCCTAGTGCATTATAAGCGGCGAGTTTTCGTGGTCCGTGAAAGATTGCCAGCTGCCCATCCAGATAGCGATGGACCCGCACCTTCGCCTTGACGTAATGACAGCGGTGGCGGTCAGGTGGGATTTGCAGCACCAGGTTCTCGAAGCGCACGCAATTATCATTGCCCACCGTGCGCTCGAATTGCTCGCACAGGATGTCATCCAGTCCGCTCCCGATCCATGGCAAGAAGGCGCTGCCTGCTTCCGCGGCCGGTTGCATGAACTCGGCGTTGAATGCCGGGCGATACACGCTGGCCAAATAGCGATTGGCTGCTGCCATGCTGGTAATGCCGGCCACCGCCAGTTCCTTCGGCAAGCGCGCCTGGTGGGTGCGAAACATCCGCTCGGAGCGTCCCCGCGCCTGGGGCGAATAGGCCGCGATCATCTCGATACCCAACTGTTTCAATGCCCGGCCAAACTGGGTGGGGGGGCCTTGTCCACTTTGCCACCCGCTGCAGGCGTATGCCAATAGTGGCTGCCACGATCCGAGTAGAATGAACTGAACAGTCCGTGCCCGGCGATGACCTCAGCGACACCGCGAAAGCTGCTCAGCGTGCCTTCTTCCGCGACAAAGCACATCGAATAGTGTGCGTTGGTGGCATCATCCATGGTCACGATCAAGTCCCATTTCTGCCCGCTAACCCATTCATGGCTGCTGCCATCCTGGTGTATCATCATGCTCGGCAATGGTGAGCGCTCGCGCCGCTTGCGATGGGTGCCGCGCTTGCGCGCGCGGCACTGCGCCTTGCGCTTGCAGCGTATTCTTCACCCAGGTGTAGCTACGCCGGCCGGCGTGATCGCGGCAATACCAGGTGTAGAAGTGTTTGACGTTCCACCCTGAATAGCGGCTACGATATAACCCCACCGTCGCCGTCACCTCATCCACCGGTGCCCGGCGTGTCAACAGCGATACCTGGCTCAAGCGCCTGTCGATCAACCCCTCCACGCCCGCCTCATGAAAGCGGTCAAGATGCAGCCGGAACGTCCGGTCGCACACCCCAAGCAGCCGCACCGCCTCTTCCTGCGTCAACCGCCCTTGCGACCACCCTGTATACGCTTCTTCAAATCTCATCTTCCGAGTCTCCTGTAACCATTCCGTCCGTCTCATGTCTATCCCTCCTTCGGGATAGCATAAAACCGGACAGATCATTTGCTATAGACCCG
>JBKJYB010000459.1:0-3291 GCA_046716045.1 Nitrosospira sp. | reverse complement strand
TTATACAGAAGCGTGAAGGAAAAACTGTTCTCGTTACCGGATGACTGTCTGGTATATCCGGCCCATGACTATAATGACCGGCGGGTTTCCTCTATTGCGCAGGAAAAAAAACGCAACCCTCGACTGGGAAATCACCGCACTCTGGAAGAGTTCAGGGAAATCATGGCAAACCTCAATTTGCCCTATCCGACGTTTATGGATTATGCCGTGCCGGGAAACCGGCAGTGCGGCGTCTGCCCTGATGACCTGCCGGATAATCTGCAAAAATACTGCCGACATATGACGGATAGCCCCCAGGGATAGCGAGGATAGCCGCCGCGGTAAAACTGACCGCGTGTTGCGGGATTAATGAATAGAATAACCGCTTGGTAACGTACTCAGTAACGTACGGCGCGCGGGTGGATCCCCGCTTTCAATGCGCCAATAGCCTCCTCCGCATCCTTCACCATACTGGTTCCCAGGGGGCAGAAATAATCCCGATAGAGCGCTCGCTGGGCATAATTCTGGGCGATATTTTCAAGATCGGCCCATTTCGATAACCTTGCCCGAGCCCAGGTATCGTCACTACGGCCGTAGGCATAAGTCCTTTTTTCCGCAGTCTGGCAGCGTATTCCCTCGTAACTCACATTCATCGCCCCTGAAGGTGACTTGACCACAAGACTATAACGTACAACGCCATCCTCCCCTACCGCAATGGATGAGGCATCGACGTAATGAAAGTTGGTGCTGGCCGGGCCAGCATCGAATTGCAGCATATTTTCCGGCTTGGGGTACCCAGGTAATTGAGTCTGAAGTTCGATCCAGGGCTTCTCATGATCAAACTCGTACTCGAATTTATTTTTCTGGGCGTAAGCCGCAATCGGCAGGAAGCAAAGCAACATCAGGTATTTTTTCATTATGCAGGAGCCTCCGCAGTCAAGTCATCAACCAAGGAATCGCGCACCGCTCCTGTTACCGGCATAGCCGGAACCTCATACGCGGGATGGTCGATGCCCATGCTCAAAGGAGCACCCTGGCACAACGCCTTTATCATGTCCTTGCCCAGTTCAAAACGCAAAAAATGCACCGAGGAGGTTTTTTCCGCATTCTCCCGCTCGAGGTCCTCGTCGGCGATCGCGTAAACCGGGTCATGATCATTCACTCTGACCCATACCTTGTCTTCTATCCCCATCAATTCCGCCAGTCTGGCGGCACGCTCGACCGGGTCAGGATACTCGATCATCATGGTGGCTTTCCAGTTGCCCCCATCGGGAACCAGAGGACCATACGCGTCCAGTTCGTCCAGTATGCCCTGCTCCTCAAAAATCTTCTCCACCCGCAGCATTTCCTGAATCTGATACCGTATGGTCAACTCATCCTCGAAAATGAGCGTCACGTTTCCGCCCAAATGAATTTTGCGGTTTTTTTTGTGCGCCATCACCCTGGCGCGGAATTCCTTCCGCGCTTTGGCATAGGCTTCCAGTGTCATCAGGCTATCGCGGGTAATGTCAGGCATGATTTTGATAGGTAATTCCAAATTGGGGTACAAGAACTGTTATGGGTAAGCATGCTGCCCGGAGTTGGCCCGATCAGATGCCATAAGCGATCCGGATCAGCGTCAACGGATGCTGCTTCTGCGCTCTATTCTCGCCCATACCCTGCTGAATATGGCGCCCGGCGATGGCACAGTCGGAGCTGATGTAATCAGGATCGGGTGCAGCCATCTGCTTGAATACCGGCTTGCCGATTTTCATGGAATCGGCAAAGTGTTCACTTTTGACTCCCCACGTGCCGTCATGACCAGAGCAACGCTCCACCACGCTCACCTTGGTACCGGGAATCATTTGCAGCATGTCCCGGGTCTTCTGCCCGACGTTCTGTACCCGCAAATGACAGGGAATATGGTAGGAAACATTACCCAGAGGCTGCTTAAAATCGGTTTTCAGCAGCCCGTCCCGATTACGCAACATCAGGTATTCGAACGGATCGAACATGGCTGCCGCTACCGCCTTCACCTCCTCATCCTCGGGAAACATGAGCGGCAATTCCTGCTTGTACATCAGTGTGCACGAGGGCACGGCTGCGAGTATTGCATAGCCTTCTTTCGCCAGTTTTACCAGATGGGGAATATTCACGTTCTTGAGGTCATTCACCGCATCCAGATCACCCAGCTCCAGCTTTGGCATGCCGCAACAAGCCTCTTTTTCTACCAGACATGCCGGAATCTCGTTGTGCTCAAGTATTTTCAATAAATCATGTCCAATGCCGGGTTCATTGTAATTCACGTAGCAGGTGGCATAAATCGCCACCTTTCCCGATGTTCTGGCGCCGTCGCGAACTTCATAAGAGGAATTGACCTTGGCATTCTTCCGAAATTTGTGACTGTCGTACTCGGGCAGTATCCGCTCGGCGTGAATACCCAGCATGTTATCCATCAGCTTGCGGACGACCGGCGTCTTATTAACAGCGTTTACCGTCTGAGCCACTACCGGAATGCTGGCCAGCTTGCCCATGAGATCGGTACTGGAAAGCAATTTGTCGCGGAAACCGGTTTCGCCCTTTTTGTACTTGACCGCTTTGGCACGCAGCATCAGATGCGGAAAATCAATATTCCATGGATGCGGAGGCACGTAGGGACACTTGGTCATGAAACACATATCGCAGAGATAGCAACGGTCCACGACCTCCCAGAGATTCTGTTTTTCCACCCCATCCAGTTCGCCGGTGGTTCCCTCGTCTATAAGATCAAATAGCCGCGGAAAAGCCGTGCACAGATTGACGCAACGGCGACAGCCATGACAGATGTCAAAGACGCGCTCCATCTCCTGAAATAGCTTCGGCTCGTCATAAAAATCCGAATTTACCCAGTCGAGCGGATGCCGCTTTGGAGGCTCCAGACTGCCTTCACGAGTGGTCATGGCAACGTGGAGATAGATGAGGATTTAAACCCAGATAATCCATTAGGCGGCTCTCCGAACCTACGCGAGTGCTGGCGGTCAGTTTGCGGCCATTTTCGCCGCCGTTTTTGCCACTGGCGCGGCGCCCATAGACCAGGCTATGGACTTCTCCCAACCGGCAAAACTGTCTCGCAACCTGCCTCACCATCGTCTCGCGTCCTAATGGATTATCTGGGTTGAACCAAAATCCGGCAGTTGACCGCCCGTATCCCGCTTCGGGATCATACCTTTCTTCGGAAGGCGCTGCTCCATCCTGCGCGGTCGGATTCCGCGTCGTTCCGCCCCCTGCACCCCAAAAACCGCACACTCTATCCTGTCCAACTGCCGAATTCGGGATTATTTGAGATTCATGCAG
>JBKJYB010000458.1:0-5951 GCA_046716045.1 Nitrosospira sp. | reverse complement strand
GCGCTCGATACTTGCAACTTTAGTGCCGGTCGTGACTGACACCCCCGCGGCGCTTGCCAGGCTGCGCAATGTCCGGTCCAGAACTACACGTTCCACCGCCACACCGGCACCCCACGGATTAAACATTGCGTTCGATGTGACGGGTTCGGGTGTACCCCACAGCGATATTGTTTCGTGGACTTCTATGGCCCCTATCCCGAGGGCAGCTTGCTGGAAAAGACCGGGGCTATACTGTTCGATAAGGCGGCGCGCACGGCCGGATACGAGTTCGATGCCGCCTATACTGTAGCCGTCCCAATGTACAAGACCAACGCGCGCACCACCGCGAGCGAGCGAGAGCGCGCATATTGCACCGGCAGGCCCGCCTCCTATGACAACTACATCCATGTTCTGTCTACTTCCGGACATGGGTCAGGTAGTTAACCAGTAAGCAAAAAATGGGGTGCCCATATTTCGAGATATGGTTAGCACGCTGGCAAATAATCATATTCTCTACTAATGTGATTTCATATGGAAGAAACTTGATACGACGGTTTGTAGTTTGATAAATGATCAGGTATCTATGACCCAACCAGGAATCGAGCCCGGTACCAAGCTAAGACAAGCGTTGCTTGAATACCATGAACGCAGCAAACATCGTATCAATCGATACGCACCCGGTCCCGGAACACTCGATTGGGCAAATCAACCGAACCCGTTCCGGGAATTTCATGATGCGCCGCAAGTCAGACTTCCGCTGGCTGCAAATACCCTTGTCACGCGCTACAACGATGTACGTCACGGCAAGTTGCCAGCGGCCAGCGATTTTGATTTACACAATGTCGCCATTCTTTTCGAACTCTCGCTGGGTCTCTCGGCATGGAAGTCATATGACGGCAACAGGTGGGCGCTGCGCTGTAATCCTTCGAGCGGAAACCTGCATCCCACCGAGGGCTATTTACTGTGCCCTGAACTCGCAGGTTTGTCCGCGGGCGTCTATCACTACTTGAGTCGCGATCACGTGCTTGAACGACGTGCGGCTGTGAATAATCCACGATGGACCGAAGTCTTCGCGGGCAATGGCATTCTGATTGGCCTGACCTCGATCCACTGGCGTGAAGCATGGAAATACGGTATGCGTGCCTGGCGATACTGCCAGCACGATTGCGGCCATGCCATTGCTGCGGTGAGCTATGCGGCGGCGGCTATGGGGTGGCAAACCCGGCTGATTCTTTCGGCAGCGGACGATGAGGTGGCCAGTTTGCTGGGACTGGACCGTCAAGAAGACTTCGGGTCTGCCGCCTCATCTGCAGAAATGGAAGCAGCCGATGTCCTGCTCTGGGTTGGTGACCCTGATACACGGCCTGATCCGGGGTGCGTGTTGCAAACCCTGCTGGAAAACCGGAAGCAGACCGAATGGCGCGGACGCGCCAACCACTTGAGTATGGCCCATGTGCCATGGCCGGATATTGATTCGATTCATCGCGTAACACACAAGCTTCATACTCCCCATGTGCATGAATCGCATGAACCTGCCCCGCCCTACCCTGCAGATATCCCGCCACACGGCGCCCCTGCCATCAACTTGGCTTTCTCCCGGATTGCGCGGCAGCGCCGCAGCGCGATAAATTTCGACGGCGCCACGCACATTCCCGCTTCGGCTTTTTTTAACATGCTGGTGTGCCTGATGGCGCACCGCAATGTCCCGCCGTGGAATTCCCTGGCGTCATCCCCAGCCATGGTACACCCTGTCTTGTTGGTGCATCGGGTGACCGGCCTGAGACCAGGGCTTTACATGCTACTCAGAGACCCGGCGGGTCTGCAAGACATGAAGCAAGCCATGCGTGCCGAGTGGCTGTGGCAAAAGACCGGTCCGGATCATCTGCCATTGTATTTACTGCGCTCTCATGATCTGCGCGACGCGGCAAAGTTGATTTGCTGTCACCAGAACATCGCCGCCGACTCCTGTTTTGCGCTGGGAATGCTTGCACAGCTCCCGGCCGCATTAAATGAACCCTGGCGTTACCGTCATCTTTTCTGGGAGTGTGGAATACTCGGCCAAGTGCTATATCTCGAAGCCGAAGCAGCCGGCATACGCGCTACCGGGATTGGCTGTTTTTTCGATGATGAAATGCACGCGCTGCTTGGAATCAAAGACCACTCCTGGCAAAGCCTTTATCACTTCACCGTGGGTGGCCCGGTTGAAGATTTCCGCTTGTCGACCCTGCCGCCATATGATGCCGGGACCTGACTCCAGCCAGCTTTTGCAGCCGATTTCCTTCAAATCCGGCAGGCCGCTAGTCTATCGCGCTACGAAAGGCGTTGTCAGCGCGAAGTCGCGCTCGCCCGGGATAAAGACGTTACAGCTATGCTCCACCCCCTCGTGGTTCGCCTGGATGGTGGCGACAACAGCATTATCCGTCTCCCTGGCGATAGGAATCTGCAATGTCCCTGTGTTTAACTTGTAGCCAGCCGGCAAGATCCTTCGGGCGGCAGCGCCCTCGACTTTCGAAACAGCGCTCCTTGTCAGGAAGGAATGCTGCACCTGGGGTTGTAACGAACCAGTCTTTGCCCAATTGACATTCAGCATAATCTCTTTATTCTGTGGCGTGGCCCAGCATGTAAGGCCTTCACGCTTCTGCATGCATGCGGACCATGCGCTTGCCACAGACTGGGGAACGGCCTTCTGCATCAGAAACTCGGCTGCCCTGGATGAATCAGCCAACGAATTCTTCGAACAATACGCGCTCTTCCACTGATTGAATCGATCTTCGCTGAATGAACCACCGGAGGAATGCATACCCGAGTGCGCTCCGCTTTCGCCCTGGCTGAAGAGTCCAAATGAGACGCCGAATGAGTTACTGGTACCGGATTGCTGTGCGCGGTTTATTGCTTGCCGGGCTTGCTGAAACTTTGATGAACACAGCTCCGCGTACATCGCTTGATCTCTAAATCGAGCATTGCTCCTGGCGTACTCATTGTAAAATCCCTCCGCGAGAATTTTTCGACAGGAATCCACAACAAATGCGTCAGCAGGCGAAATGGGCAGAATGGACAGAATACATGCAACGATAATAATCGGGCTGGTTACAATAATTCTGTTCTTCATCACGTTCCTCCGCAATAGGCTATAAAGTATAAGATGCAGCCGCATAATAATTCAAACATCTTTCTCGTCCGGCCCTGTGCTGAGGTTTCGCCGACTTGAGTGGATAAATTATCAGATTAGAGCATAAATCGATCAACACCCGGAAAACACCGGTCTTATTGTGAAACCCGATGCCAAAGTTTTCTCATTCCGGAGCCGTTAAATAATGAGTCGTCCCTCATGGCTGATCGTTTTGCTCTATGCCGCCTTTTCCATACTTTGGCTGGTGGTCGCCAGCTATTTGATTTCGCTTACCGTTGACGATCCGGTTCTGCGGAGTCGTGCCTATGTAGCGAGAGAACTGACTCTTGTCGTGATGAGCAGCGGTCTGCTTTATCTCCTGCTCAAGTTGGGACGGGAACGGACAGACCCTGCCAGCCTGCTAGATATGAACGCGGATTCGGGCTATTTTTGGTCGAATCGATTGCTGCTCATGTTTGCCGCTCTGGCGATGGTGGCTCCCCTGGTGAGCATCGGCATCATCAAGGTATATGGCCCGGAGATGGAACGCAAAGCCTACGCCGATCTACAAACGATCGTTGACCTCAAGGCGGAACAGGTTGAACTTTGGTTGACGGAGCGGCACCGTGATGCGGAAGCAATAGCGGCGAGTCAGGCGCTCATCGAGCGGGTTGCGAATATGCACAAGAAAACGGATACGCACCTGCACCAACTCATCCGTAACCGGCTGGAGGCCGTTCAGAAAGCCTATAGCTACGAATCTGTGCTGCTGCTGGACACGGCAGGCCGGCCTCTGCTGACGCTAGGCGAACAACATGAGCTGCCGGCGGTTACCCAGGCATTGCTGCCCGCCGCGTTGCGGACTAAACGGATACAGAGCAGTGATCTGTTCCTGGACGAACGTGGAATAGCGCGGCTGGATATTGTAGTGCCGCTGGTGCCCGAGGCAATTAGCCAACAGGCTGTCGCCGTTGTGGTATTGCGTGCGAATCTTGAGCGATTCCTGCTACCGCTTGTCGGAAAATGGCCGGTCAACAGCCTCAGCGCGGAAACTCTGCTGGTGCGCCAGCAAGGTGAAATCATTGTTTATCTCAATAACAGGCGCCATCAAAAAGACCCCAGCCAGCGGACCAGCGCTCCAGACTATCATTCAGTGATCGCCAGCAAAGACACACCGGCGGCGGCGGCCGCGCGCGAGCAGCACAGCGGCACGTCTTATGGAATCGACTATCGCGGGGAACCGGTCCTGGCTGCGTTCCGGCCTATGACAGGCACCGGCTGGCACCTGATATCCAAAATTGACCGCGGCGAAGTATTGGCGCATCTCTGGACCCTGGTATTCTGGGTCAGCATGGCCATTTTATTAGCTATTGCCGCAGTAAGTGGAGCGGTATGGCTGTTATGGCGTCAGCAGCGGCGCGCTCACCAACTGGCGCTGCTCGTCCATACTGCGGAGCAGGACAAGCTTCTCAAGTATTTTTATGAATTGCCATTCATTGGCATGGCGATTACCTCCCCCGATAGCAAGCGCTGGCTGCGGTTCAACGACCGGTTATGCGAGATTCTCGGTTATTCGCGCGAAGAACTTGCCGTCAAGAATTGGATAGAAATGACGCACCCCGACGATATCGAAAAAGATATGGTTGAATTCGAAAGAGTCATGCACGGAGATTCGGAGGGTTACACGATGAACAAGCGCTACCTCCGCAAGGATGGCTCGGTTGTCATTGCTAATATGAATGTCAAATGCGTGCGCACAAACGCTGGTAAAGTAGATTACTTCGTCGCCATGATCCGCGACATCACCGAGCAGGAACACCGAAAGTCTGAAGCCCTCGCGGCACAGAGCCAATTGCAAGCTACGCTGGATGCCATACCCGACCTGCTGTTCGAGCTCGATCTGGACGGATGCTGTCACGACTACCATTCCGCGCGCACCGACTTGCCGACCGTGCCTGTTGAAGATCTGCTCGGGAAAAAAATTTCGGATATCCTTCCCTCCGCCGCGGTGGATATTATCATATTGGCATTGCTGGAAGCCCGGGAGAAGGGCCTGTCGTCCGGCAAGCAACTGGAACTGGAATTTGCGCAAGGCAAGTTGTGGTTTGAGCTTTCAGTTTCCCGCAAGCATGTTGATCCCGGTCACGATCCGCGTTTCATTGTCCTTGCGCGCGATGTTACCGAGCGCAAGGCGTCCGAACAGCGTATCCTGAATCTCGCACACTACGATTCGCTCACCGGGCTTCCCAACCGCGCACTACTCGCAGACCGCATGCGGGTTGCGATTAAACGCGCCGAACGGCAATCCACCCGTCTCGCTGTATTGTTCGTCGACCTTGATCGATTCAAGCCGATCAATGATTCGCTGGGTCATGATATCGGTGACCAATTGCTGAAAGCGGCTGCGCAACGCATGCAAACGTCGGTGCGCAGCGTTGATACTGTAAGCCGCGTGGGCGGCGACGAGTTCGTTGTTCTCCTAAGCGAAATCGAGACGACAGAGGATGCCGCACGTGTCGCCGATAAGCTTATCACGGGGCTATCGCAGCCGTATGGAGTCGAGGGACATGAACTGCAGGTGACCGCAAGCGTCGGCATTTGCATCTATCCGGATAACGGGACGCAGCCCAATGTCCTGCTACGCAACGCCGACGCCTCGATGTATAGCGCCAAGGAAGCGGGCCGGAACCAATATCAATTCTATTCCGACGACATGACAGCGCGGGCGGTAGAACGTCTCAGTCTCGAACGCGATCTGCGCGGAGCCGCCCAGCGCGGCGAAATCTTTATGGTGTTTCAGCCGCAGATAGACCTTGCGACCAAGCGCATCATCGGCGCGGAAGTGCTAATGCGCTGGCGGCAC
>JBKJYB010000457.1:0-2571 GCA_046716045.1 Nitrosospira sp. | reverse complement strand
TTATGGAGATTTGCGCACGATCCATATGCATCATCACGTCGATAACGCGGATGTAACGGCATTCGACTTCAGGGGCTATCTCGCAAGGCATCCGGTTCAACGCAAAATTGTGGAGATGCTGGAGTGGTTGTATGTGCCCGCTGTGGAGTTGATCATGCATAGCGCGCTTATCCTGGCTCCATTCATCTTCAAGGAAAAGACGGATCAACGGCCTCGGGTAATTAAAATAATAGTGATCCGGTTCAGCCTGCTTCTGGCGCTGTTCGTCTATTCGCCGATGGCCTATTTGTGCTATCTGCTGGCCTACACCATCCTGTTGACCGTGTTGCGCTTCATGGATGCGTTCCAGCACAACTACGGCATCGTTCTGGCCCTTCCCGGCAATGCGGAGATAACGCATAGAGGCGACCGGGACTACGAGGAGTCTCATACGTTCAGTAATCTGATTTCGATGAGACATCCATGGCTCAATCTTCTTACGCTCAACTTTGGTTATCACAACGCCCATCACGCTAGGCCGACCACGCCCTGGCACGCGCTGCCAAGGTTGCATCAGACGCTGTATGGGAACGATGCATCCGTTGTCATCCCGTTCCGGAATCAGTTATCGAGCTTTCACAAGGGCAGGGTGGCGCGCGTGTTCGGCGACGATAGCGAGATGCAAGGGGACCGGTTTGCGCAACGCCTTCAGAATGGCTCAGCGGTGGGTATTGAAGGGATATCTTTCCTGACTCCGTTCTAAGAAAGCACTGAATAAGTCCCGGTTTGACCCACTCATAGGTATGCGGGTAGCGGTAAATCGGGTGTTCACCGCGTTGCACTCCCTGGCGTCGTAGACTAAGCTACGATCTTTGCCACTGTTGCGGTGCGCGTTGTGATTTTCCCGATTTACAGCAAGGCGCTCCGCGAAGGACTTATCCAGGGGTCCCCTCATATGCATAAAGGTGTTTGCGTAGTTGCCGGCGTGGGTCCGGGTAACGGTGCCGCGATTGCAAGTCAATTTGCCGCCAATGGCTATCAGGTGGCGCTTTGCGCGCGTAATCAACAGAAATTGAATGACATTGCGGCGACTATCGAGGGTTCCAGGGTGTTCGAGTACGATGTCCGGGACCCGGAAGCCGCACCCAAAGTTTTCGCGCAAATCCGGCAGCAACTTGGCCCGATCGACGTTCTCGTGTACAACGCGGGTGCGGGCGCCTTTGCCAACATCGACGACGCCACGCTGGAGGATTTTCAGGCTGCGTGGGAAGTTAATTGCAGGGGGCTGTTTCTTGCGGTAAAGGCGGTGCTTCCCGATATGCGTGCCGTGGGAACCGGCAACATCATCGTCATCGGTGCGACCGCATCCATCAAGGGCGGAGCCAATTTTGTTCCGTTTGCATCCGCAAAGGCCGGTCAACGGGGACTCGTCCAGTCTCTGGCAAGGCATCTCTGGCCCGAGAAAATCCATGTTGCCTATGTGATACTCGACGGGATCGTGAATTTGAAGCGAACCCGGCAACTGATGCCTGACAAGCCGGACGACTTCTTTATGGAGCCCTCCCGGATTGCGGAATCCGTCTACTTCCTTACGCAACAGAACGAACAAGCCTGGACGTTTGAACTCGACCTTCGGCCTTACGCGGAGAAATGGTAAGTATTGCAACATCGGCTTGGACTGGATTTTTGGTCAAGCCCGAAATGACGAAATTCATGGTATTTTCGCGCCATGATTAAACAGGAGAGGATCGTATGAAATTAGAATCGCTGGCATTGCACCACGGATACAAATCCGAAGCGACGACGAGAGCCGCGGCAGTTCCCATTTATCAGACAACCTCTTACACGTTCGATAATACGCAGCATGGCGCTGATCTATTTGATTTAAAGGTGCCCGGAAATATTTATACACGCATCATGAATCCCACCAATGCGGTGCTGGAGCAGCGCATCGCGGAGATGGAAGGCGGTGTCGGCGCGCTGGCCGTGGCCTCGGGCATGGCGGCGATCACCTATGCGATTCAATGTATCGCCAGCACCGGTGACAATATTGTGAGTACCAGTCAACTTTACGGGGGCACTTACAACTTGTTTGCGCACACCTTCCCGCGACAAGGCATCGCGTCGCGCATGGTATCGTACGATGACTATGACGGTATCGAGCGGAATATCGACAATAATACCCGGGCGGTTTTTTGTGAATCCATCGGAAATCCCGCGGGAAATATCGTCGATATCGAAAAATTGGCGGACATTGCCCATAAGCATGGGGTGCCCCTCATTGTTGACAGTACGGTTTCCACCCCCTATCTATGCCAGCCTTTCAAGCTTGGTGCGGATATTGTGGTGCACTCGTTGACGAAATATATTGGGGGTCATGGTACGACGGTGGGTGGAATGATCGTTGATTCAGGGAAATTCGATTGGGTAAAGCACAAAGCACGCTTTCCCTTGCTGAATGAAGCCGATCCTTCGTATCACGGTGTGGTGTATACGGAAGCATTTGAAAATGCCGCTTTTATCGGCCGCTGCCGCGTCGTGCCACTGCGTAATACCGGCGCGGCTTTGTCACCGCATAGCGCATTCCTGATA
>JBKJYB010000456.1:0-3197 GCA_046716045.1 Nitrosospira sp. | reverse complement strand
CCCAGCTTGCCGAAATGGCTCGCCAGCCGTTCCTCCGTCAGGACGAACACAGTGTCGATTCCATTCAGACGGGGCAGTTCAGTCGTGCCGAGATATAGACCGATCGGGATGAATGGAAAGCGTGGCTGTGGTGACGTGCTAAAATCTTCACGCGAGATGCTCGCCGTGTCATTTGCCTCACCTTTGCGCCTGCGATAGCCGGCGGTGACGGCCAAGCGTGATACCTCTGCGATACTATGGCGGGGCAGGATCGCTGGATCGATGATGGATCGATCCAGCGCGGTAGCGCAAGTTTTTTCGATGGGTAATTGGTAGTTCGGGTCCTCGGGGCGGGGGCGGACAATGCGGGTGCAGCCGATAAACTCGTTTGTTTTTACGCTGCGTATCAGGAGATGCAGCGAGTTAGGGTCGTGCTCATCGGTTTCGCGCCTGTCAGATCGCACCGGTTCAAATTCCAGGTCTTCACAATAAACCTGATGCCGTATTCGATAGACCTCCTCCTTTAGCGTATTGGAAAACGCCGGTACGATTTCAAAGTACTGCTTGAAAGTATTACCCAGGTTGCGTGTATCGGATGAAGCCAATTTGATCTCCTCGGCAACTGTAGCTTGCGATGTTCCAGTGGCCTATTCAAGTTTTTTCAGATAATCTTTGTTTGAGCAGTCGGTTGGACAGCGAGTAGAACTCGGCGCGGTACGGCCAGAAATTTGATTGCCGTACCCAGTATAAGACTTTATGATATGTAACACCCCGGTCGACGCCAGTGAGTTCCAACACGTAATATTTGTCGCCATCAATGGTATCGGTGCGAAGGATCGTCGCATTGTAGTCGCCAGCAAAGTTTGCGCGCGCCAAATCGCCATTTGCCACTTGGCCGGTCAACCGTTGGGATAATGATAAGCGCACCGGTTGCGAGATATCTGGCATGAATACCCACAGATCGCGTCCTTTCATCAGTATAATTTGGCCACGTTCGGAAGCTGGCTCGGTGGTCATCACTACGCTGTTTTCATTACCTTTCGATAGAACCCGGTATTTACGCATCTCCGCTGCCTGGTCAGGTGCGGTGGTATTGATGTTGACGTCGACCTGAAAGCTCTCGCGCGGGAAGCGTATCTGATCAGCCTTTTCCAGAATGCTTTGAGCTAATTCCGCATCGGTAGACTCGGGGGGCGCTGCGGATGCCATAGTGACAAAAATGGAAATTGCCGTTAATAGATACTGCAAAGATTTTTTCTGCATCATAGTTCCTCATTGTGGATGCCGGTTACCCTGGAGGTTGCACATTTTAGGATTGTTCCCATGAGACTTTTTTGACTTGAGTAAGTTTTCGAAGACTACACCTTTGGTGAACAGCAAGTCCAGCCACGCAAGGGCGTCACGTGAATATTCAGGACGGCGCACTCCTTGAGATAGCCGACCCATCTATTAGTGATCAAATCCATTCTTCTCACTCCGATCGGCTGCATGGATATCCTGTCGCTTGAGAAATATCCATCAGCGGGATGCCTTGCCATTGTGGGCCTGTCCAAGGTTGTCAGCCATCGATCGAACCGGCTTAGCGGCGGCCAGCGGCAGCGCGGGCCGATTGCACGCGCGCTAGCGACGCAACCGAAAATTATTTTGACGAACGAACCGACTGCTAATTTTGCTCATAAGACCGGCGAAGGCATTCTGCAATTGATAAAGGATATTAACGGCAGTTTCAAGACGATCTTTATTTTTTCCATCTATGACTGGTGTGTTATGTCGATGGCGAAACGGCTGGTGCGTATCGAAGGTGATCGGATCGAGAAATTGACTATAATGATTGAGCGTCGTTTTGCGGGCGATAATGCCTCGGTCGAGGGTGCGGATTAAAGCGGGGCGGATGGTACGCGCACGTAAATTTGGATATTCTGTATTCATTGCGGCACTGATCGCCTTGCCGCTGCGTTGCTTTGCCGAAGCGGCAGCATCCAATTCCGCGGCCCCCAATTCTCCCATCGATTCAAGATTATCATCTAATTCGCTGACGGATAAGACTGATGGGGAGCCTTTGTTCTTGTCCTTGTCTTTATCCCTATCCTCGCTCTCAGTTCGCCAGTCGGTCAAGTCCACTGTTGCTCCTGGTGCAAGCAGTGTTGTTGTGCGTGATGAGATTAACGGTGAGCCCTTGCTCATGCCGTTGTCTTTCTCTCTGTCCTTGCCATCAACCCCGTTGATAATCAAAGATAAGGAACATAATGTAGTCGCGCAGTATAAAGAACAAAGTCAAAGCGATATAAATTCGCGAGAGTCATTATTCGGTGATGCTGAACCAGCAAAGGAGAAATTACCTCATGTGCCCGCCTGGAAAAAACTGGTGACTGGCTGGAGGGGGTTCTCTCAACTGGAAATCGCGGATAACTATAGTAGTCCAGAGCATTTCTCGAAAGCGAAGCTGAGAACCGAACTATCTCGTATCGGACAATTCAATGAACATATTAAATGGAAAGTCAGTGGCCGATTCGACTACGATGCCGCCTATGATCTGTCCAGTTTCTATCCGTCGGCGGTTCGCAATGATCAACGCCAACAGTTCTTTCTGCGCGAGAATTACGTGGATATATCCGCCGGCAATTTTGACTTTCGCCTTGGCCGTCAACATGTAATATGGGGCGAGATGGTCGGACTATTTTTCGCCGATGTTGTTTCGGCCAAGGATCTGCGCGAGTTTATCTTGCCGGCGTTCGATATATTGCGTATCCCGCAATGGGCGATGCGTGCTGAATACTCGAAGAATAATATACATGCGGAAGTGCTGTGGATACCGGTACCGACTCTTGACGAGATCGGCAAGCCCGGTGCCGATTATTATCCTGGCCCGCTGCGAGGAACAGCCAACTACCTTGCCGAAGATCGCTCCGGGCGTAACGTTGGCAACTCGAATTACGGGTTTCGTTTGTCGTATCTAAAAAATGGCTGGGATATGTCGGGATTCTACTATCATAGCCTTGATGCGTCTCCTACGTTTTATCGTGTCAGTGCGCCGACTGACCCGATTGTATTTCAACCGCGCCATGATGAGATCGACCAGACTGGTGCAACGCTTGCAAAAGATTTCGGCTCAATTGTGTTGAAAGGTGAGCTGGTTTATACGGATGGGCGCAAGTTTAACGTCGCAAACCCTACCGCGATAGATGGCCTGGTCAGGCAGAATACCCTTGATTATGTCC